>NZ_JBANAZ010000027.1:0-111121 GCF_059803455.1 Bradyrhizobium sp. UFLA05-108
CGGTGCCACCATTCTTTACATGGCCAGTAAGCGCGATTGTGATCATTGCGCATTGAAGTCCCGGTGCTGTCCCAAGCAGCCCTCAAGAAGGGTGCCGCGCTCGATCTACGAGGGCGCTCGCGACATGGCGCGCGAGATAGCACGATCTTGGGAAGGCCGCACTTCGCGTCGGCTTCGCAAGAAGATCGAGATGCTGTTCGCGCACCTCAAGCGCATTCTCAAACTCGACCGTTTGCGGTTACGAGGCCCAAACGGCGCGCGCGACGAGTTCACTCTCGCAGCCACCGCTCAGAACCTTCGCAAGATGGCCAAGCTGATCCCGATGCAAACCCTTAAGCCCGCATAAAGGCCGACACAGCCGCTCGGCCGCATCGCCGCTGACGCCAATACATCGGATTACTGCCGCCCTTTTTCAACGGAATCGGCCTTTCTCGGACCTGATACGCGTCCCGATTGCGGCGTAGGCTATGAGTACGCGCCCCAGTTTCCCTGCCAAAGCCTTTATCGGGCTCGCCGAAGGCGAGACCCGGTGGCGGGGAGTGACAGTTGGGATTTGGAAGCTCTCGCGACCCGACGCGAGCCGTCCGAACGGGCGGCCAGGCCGCCTTGCTATTCGCTCGCCTTCGCCCCCAGCCACGCCAAGATCATCTCCACGATTTGCGTCCGGCTCTTGGCCAGCACTTTCGGCTCGCTCAGGTCGCGGTCGAACAGGGCGCCGAAGGTGTGGCGGTTGGCGACGCGGAAGAAGCAGTAGGAACTGATGGCAAGATGCAGGTCGACGGCGTCGACGTCGTTGCGGAAGACGCCTTCCTTGCGGCCGCGGGCGAGGATGCCATCGAGCGTCGCGATCACGCTGGCGTTGAGCTGGCGCAGTTGCGGATTCTGCTTCAGATGCTTGCCATGATGGATGTTCTCGATGCTGACGAGGCGGATGAAGTTCGGATTGCGCTCGTCGTGGTCGAAGGTCGCCTCGATCAGCCGCCGCAAGCCCTCGCGCGCGTCGCAGCGCTGGATGTCGAGCTGGTCCTCCAGCGCGCGGATGTTGCGATAGGCTTCCGCCAGCACCGCGAGATAGAGCTGCTCCTTGCCGCCAAAGTAGTAATAGATCATCCGCTTGGAGGTGCGGGTCCGCGCCGCGATCGCGTCGACCCGCGCGCCGGAATAGCCCTCGGAGGCGAATTCCTGCGTCGCCACCTCGATGATGTCGCGCTTGGTGCGCTCGGGGTCGTTGGTGCGCTTATGGGCGGGGGGCATGCGCTTCAGCATCACTGTTTCTCCCGCCAAGTCGTATGGATCACCCTGAAGGTGAAGGCAAATTTCGCAACTCCGGGCACGGCTTCGATGCGGCCTTGCGTAAACGTACTAGTTCGTACATTATGAGGGAAAGAGGGTGACGGCAAGTCACCGCAGCTCCGGCGCAACCCAACGTGGTCGCCGGCAATGACGCGGGATCTGCCGCACATCACACGGGGAGGATTTTCATGACGTTGACGTCAACCGCATCGCTGAACGCGCCCGTCGCAAAGGAAGCCGCGCAGACCAGGCTGCCGAAGCGCGCCGCGCTCGTCAGCTTCGTCGGCAGCATGCTCGAATACTACGATTTCTTCATCTACGGCACTGCCGCCGCGCTGATCTTTCCAAAAGTGTTCTTCGCCAATGTCGATCCCTCGACGGCGACACTGCTCGCTCTGCTTTCCTTCGGCATTGGCTATATCGCGCGTCCGGTCGGCGCCGTCATCCTCGGCCATTTCGGCGACCGCATCGGGCGCAAGACGGTGCTCTTGTTCACGCTCGTCCTGATGGGCGGCTCGACGCTCGCGATCGGGCTGTTGCCGGATGCGAAGGCGATCGGCAATGCCGCGCCGATCATCCTGACCCTGCTGCGGCTGTTGCAGGGCCTGTCGGCCGCGGGCGAGCAGAGCGGGGCCAACTCTCTGACGCTCGAGCATTCCGCCAACTCCAACCGCGCCTTCTTCACGAGCTGGACGCTGAGCGGCACGCAGGCGGGCGCGATCCTGGCAACGCTGGTGTTCATCCCGGTTTCGAGCTTGCCGGAAGATCAGCTGATGAGCTGGGGCTGGCGCATTCCGTTCCTGCTTTCCGCGCTGGTGCTGCTGGTCGCCTATCTCGTGCGGCGGACCATGCCGGAGACGCCGGTCTTCGAAGACATCAAGGACAAGGCGCAGGTCGCACGCTTCCCCGTGATCGCGCTGCTCCGCGACTACTGGCCCGACGTGCTTCGCGTGATCGTCTGCGCGCTGATCGCCACCGTCAGCACCATGACCGCCGTGTTCGCACTTGGCTACGCTACCAGCAAGTTCGGCGTGGCGCGCCCGACCATGCTCTGGGCCGGCGTGCTCGGCAACGTCACCGCGCTGATCACCCAGCCGCTGTGGGCGTTGCTCGCCGACAGGATCGGCCGCAAGCCGGTGTTCATCGGCGGCGTGCTCGGTTGCGCGGTGCTGCTGTTCCCCTATTTCATGCTGGTGACATCGGGCAACACGATCGCGATCTTCGCGGCCGCGATGATCCTTTCCGGCGTCGTCTATGCCGCCCCGAACGCGATCTGGCCGTCGTTCTATGCGGAGGTGTTCGAGGCGCGCGTGCGTTATTCCGGCACCGCGATCGGCACGCAGCTCGGCTTCCTCGCCGCGGGTTTCACGCCGCTGGTGAGCGCCAGCCTGGTCGGCGAGGGGCCGAACGGGTGGATCCCGGTCGCGATCTTCGTCGGCGCCTGTTGCGTGATCTCGGCCGCGGCCGCTGCGACGGCGCGCGAGACGCACACGGTCGATATCGCCGATCTCGGAAAGCGGCGCGGTTAGAGCAGAGGTGAGGTTCACATGCTGACGCAGGCAGTTTCGACCACGAGCGGGGCGGTCATCGGCCTCGAACAGGGCGGGGTGCGCGCCTTCAGGGGCGTGCCCTATGCGACCGCACGGCGCTTTGCGAAAGCAGTGCCGCCGCGCGCGTGGTCGGAGCCGATCGCCTGTACGGCCTACGGCGCCTACGCGCCGCAGCCCGGTCATCTCGATCATGCGAACGAGCCCACCTGTCTCAGCCTGAACATCTTTGCACCGGCGGCGGCCTATCGACCATTGCCGGTGCTGTTCTTCATCCATGGCGGCGCCTTCGTCACCGGCGGCGGCGCCGACTATGATGGCGGCTTCCTCGCCGCGCAAGGGCCGGCCATCATCGTCACCATCAACTACCGGCTCGGTCCGCTCGGTTTCCTGCAACTGCATCGCTTCGGTGGTAGGCTGTCGGAGGCCAACAATCTCGCAATGTCCGATGCGCTCGCTGCGCTCGACTGGGTGCGTGCGAACATCGCGAATTTCGGCGGTGATCCCGATGCGGTGACGCTGTTCGGCCAGTCCGCCGGCGCGTCGATGGTGATCGCGCTGGCCACCCTGCCTCAGGCGCAGGGCAAGTTCGCGCAGGCCATTGCCTTCAGTGCACCGGGCCGTGGCATCATGAACCCAGCGCATGCCGATGAGGTGACGCGGCGGGTGATCGCAGAGCTCAAGATCGAAAACGATGCGAGCGCCATCGCGACGGTGCCGCTGCCTCAGCTCTTCGCAGCGGTGGAGAGCGTTGGTCGCAGGCTGGCGGATGAAACGGAAGCCGGGACCGTGTTCGGTCCGGTGCTGGACGGTGTGGTGATCCCGCGCGATCCGATCTCGGCGATCGCCGATGGCGCGCTGCGCGATGTCCCGCTCTGGCTCGGCTCCTGCCGCGACGAGATGGCGATGTTCCTGAAGAGCACGCCGCCCGCCGCAATGATCCGCGTCACCGAGCGGCACGTCCGCGCGTCCTTTGGCGATGCCGGCTTCGAGCGCCTGCTCGGCTGCTATCGCGCGACGGCGCGTCCCGATGAAGATCCTTACGAGGCGCTGCTGTCGGATGCATTCTGGCATCGACCGCTAGCCGTGATTGCGCGCCATCAGAGTGCGGCCGGTGGTGCTGTCTGGCTGAACCGGTTCGACCATCGTCCCGCGCTGGAGCCTTTCCTGTCGCAAGGGCCGACCCACGGCGCGGACAATGCCTGCGTCTGGGCGCACTTTCCTGACTTCGTCGATCGCCCCATCCTCCGGCGCAAGGGTGGCCCGATGACACCTGGCGATATCGAGGTCGCCACGCGCCTTCAGGCCGCCATGCTGCGCTTCATCGCGACCGGTGCGCCTGAAACAAGCGACGTCTGGCCGCGGTTCGAACTCGGCAAGGAATCTCTCGCCATCTTCGACCGGCCGTTCCAGATAGCTCGCCTCAACGTGGACGAGCGCTTCCGCCTGTGGGCGGAGCTTGAGGGGCGATCCGCCCCGGCCACCGACAACACAATGATGCAGGCAGGTTGAACAGATCGCCCTGCCTCGTAGCTTGGATAGTTCAGCGAGCGAAGGCGGAAGCGAGATCCGCGATCACGTAAGGTGGCCCCGCATTCACAACGGGCCTTCGCACGAGAAATGCAGTAGTACTAACCGCCCCAACGACAATAGGGGGAGCACCGATAGCTTCCGCCGTGCCAACGGCCCCAGTGCCAGCGCACCTGGACCACGTCACTCTCCTGCACCATCGGCTTGGCGCTCGTGGATAAGGGTGTGATCGGGGCAGCCATTGCGGGTGCTCCGAGCGATATCGCACCAATCACGAGAAGCGCTGCAGGAACCTTGGTCATCGACATGACGTTGCTCCAATCCGGAACTTGCGATCACAATCAACCTGGCTGACTGCAATTCGTTGCACGGTCCAGCCGCTCGGCCGTCCGCACCGCGCAATAGATTGATTTATCTCAAGACGGTATCCGGAACGCGGGCTCAACCTGCAGAAGGCAGGGATGGTTCGGACAATCGGGAGGTGAGGCATGTACCGGCATATTCTGATTCCGACAGATGGGTCGGAGCTGGCGGAGCATGGGGTGGCGCGTGGGTTGGCGCTGGCGAAATCCCTTGGAGCCAAGGTATCCGTGATCTTCGTCGTGGAACCGTTTTCAGAACTGACAGGGCGGTTCCTTGAAGCCGTCGCGACATATGCCGAGCTGCGCAAGGAACAGGCCAGGAGCGTATTGGATCGCGCGGCAAATGCGGCCAAAACGGCTGGCGTTTCTTGCGAGACGATTCAAGTGGAGAGCGGGCATCCCCATCAAGCCATCATCGCCGCAGCTGAGGACAAGGGCTGCGATCTCATCGTCATGTCATCGCATGGCCGCAGTGGGCTTTCCATGCTTCTGATCGGCAGCGTGACTAACAAGGTGCTGACGCAGGCGAGAATCCCCGTGCTCGTTTGTCAGTGAGCGCGCAGAGCCTACGCGATGGGTCATCAACCTGCCCGATTTTGGCTTGGCCACGCGCAAGCGTCGCGCACTCAATCGAGAGAGTGTGCCGTGTGGCACCCTCTCTCTAGCCGCTCCCAGGCAATGGGGGAGGGAACGCAGCGGTAGGCCGGCTCGCGCGTCGATCTCATCGACCCGGCTGGTCGGCGCGCTTCTGCTGCCACACGAGGCGGCTGTCAGAATTGAATTTCGCCGGGGATGTCCTCCGCGGTGAGGCCGACGGTTCAAAAGCCTTGAGCAGCCATTCGCGGGTCTGGCCCAGCGCGCGGTTGTAGTCGGCCCAGGCGCTGAGAAAATCCTTGTAGCGCCGATCGGCCTCAGCGCGGATGCCGAGATTGGTCGGCAGTGTGAGCAACGGCCGTGGCACTGCGAGCTCGCCGAGCGTCGGGTTCTTCTTCAACGTCGCAACCGAAAGCACGGCGAGTGATATGTTGCAGTCCGCCCGTCCAGTGGACACGGCGAGGATCGCCTCGTTGCGTTCCTTGAAGCCGAGGATCGTCGCCTTCGGGCAATAACGCCGCGCGATCGTCTCGTGCGTCGAGCCGATGTCGACGGCGATCTTGACCTCGGGCTTGTTGATTTCTGCCCAGGTCTGCGGCTTGCCAAAACCCTTCCTGGTGATGACGGTGAAGGAGTGCACCAGGATGGGCGAGGAGAAGTCGATGACCAGTGCGCGCTCGGGCGTCGGGTTCACGGCAAAGGCAAGATCGATCTTCTCGGCCTGGAGATCGAGGATCTGGTTGCCCCAGGTCGATTCCAGCGTCTCGACCTTGGCGCCGAGCTTGCCTGCGATGTCGTTCGCCATGTCGATGCAGGCGCCCGACCATTGATTGTTGGCGAGGTCCTTGTGGAAATAGGGATCCTGGCCGGCAATGACCGCGATGCGCAGCGCGCCGTTCTTCTTGATACGGTCGAGGGTGGAGCTTGGTGCCGTGTCGGCCCTGCCCGAGGTGGCTGCGGCCATCGCAGCGCCGGCGAGGGCGACGGTGGTGAGTGCGTCCCTGCGATTCATGGCAGTTCTCCTGGGCAGTTACCCTGACATCCAACCCCGGCTTCTGGACTATTTCTGTATTCAGCTTAAAATGCAATACTGTATTTTTAGCCCGGAAAGAGAAAGCTCAGCCAATGCGTGCCCTGTTCGTCGATGCCAACGACACGCTTGCCGCCGTAACCGAAAAGCTGCTGCGCAAGGATAGCCTCCCGGTCGGCATCAACCGCGACCCCGCGATTTCGCCCGACGACCTGCCGCTGCTCTTGGACGGCGTGGAGATCATGATCGTCGATCACACCGCGGTGCCGACGGCGATCGCCGCGAAGTGTGCGGCTCTGAAGCACGTCGTCTTCCTCGGCACCGGAGCGCGCAGCTACATGAATCCGGACGAGCTTGGCCAGCACGGCATCGCCGTCCACACCATCAAGGGCTACGGCGACACCGCGGTCGCCGAATGCGCGATCGCGCTGATGTGGGCCTCCGCAAAAGGGTTTGGCGAGATGGATCGCGGCATGCGCGAGGGCAACTGGCTGCGCCGCGACGCGCTCCAGCTCACCGGCAAGACGCTCGGTCTGATCGGCTTTGGCGGCATCGCCGCCGAAGCCGCGCGCATGGCGCTCGGCTGCGGCATGAAGGTGATCGCCTGGAACCGGACGCCGAAGACGCATCCGGGTGTCGACTTCGTCACGCTGGAGAAGCTGCTGGCGGAGAGCCACGTCGTCTCGCTGCATCTGCTGCTCAACGACGAGACCAAAGGATTCCTCTCCCGCGAGCGCATCGCGATGATGCGTCCAGGGAGCATCCTGATCAACACGGCGCGCGGCGCGGTGGTCGATGAGGACGCGATGATCGCGGCGCTGCGCTCGGGCCACATCGGGCATGCCGGCCTCGACGTCTTCACGGTCGAGCCGCTGCCGGCAGGCCATCCGCTGACCAAGCTTCCGAACGTGACGCTGTCGGCGCATTCGGCGTTCCGTACGCCGGAGGCGAGCGACAATTTGATCGGTGCGGCGCTCGATCATTGCCGCCGCATCATCGCGAGCGGCCGATAGTTGCAAACATCGGGGACGGGCATGATGTCTGCGCAGGATATGAGAAGCCTTTCGATCTTGCGTGCTCTGTCCGCCTGTCCTACGCCACCTCGGAACATAACTGGCGCGCGCTCAAGCGCATCGCCAAAGACTTTCAGGGAGCTGTCATGACCATTCGTAACGCCCGCACCGGAGGCCAGATCCTGATCGACCAGCTGGTTGCGCAGGGCATCGAACGCGTCACCTGCGTGCCGGGCGAGAGCTATCTCGCCGCGCTGGATGCGCTGCATGACAGCCCGATCGACGTGATGATCTGCCGTGCCGAAGGTGGCGCCGCGATGATGGCGGAAGCCTATGGCAAGCTCACGGGCCGCCCGGGCATCTGCTTCGTCACCCGCGGTCCCGGCGCGACCAATGCCAGCCATGGTGTCCACATCGCAATGCAGGATTCCACGCCGATGATCCTCTTCGTTGGTCAGGTCGACACCGGCATGCGCGAGCGCGAGGCGTTTCAGGAGCTCGACTACAAAGCGGTGTTCGGCACCATGGCGAAGTGGGCCGTCGAGATCGATCGTCCCGATCGCATTCCCGAGCTCGTCGCGCGCGCGTTCCGCGTTGCGATGCAGGGCCGCCCCGGTCCCGTCGTGATCGCGCTGCCGGAGAACATGCTGACCGAGACGGCGGCGGTTGCCGACGCGCCGCGCGTCGAGCCTGTCGTGAGCTGGCCGGCGCCGGCCGATCTCGAACGGCTGACTTCGATGCTTGCCGGCGCAAAGGCGCCGCTCGTCGTTCTCGGTGGCTCCGGCTGGACCGCGGAAGCGGCCAAGGGCATCGCGCGCTTCGCCGAGCGGTTCGATCTGCCGGTCGCAACCTCGTTCCGCCGGGCGTCGCTGATCGACGCTGATCATTCCCACTATGCCGGCGATCTCGGCATCGGCCCGAGCCCGAGCCTGAAGGCGCGCATTACCGGCGCGGATGTCATCCTGCTGATCGGTGGCCGCATGTCGGAGATGCCGTCTTCGTCCTACTCGCTGTTCGACATTCCCGTGCCGAACCAGAAGCTGATCCACGTTCATCCAGGTTCGGAAGAGCTCGGCCGCGTCTATCAGCCCACGCTCGCGATGCAGGCCACGCCTGCTGCGTTCGCAGCCGCCGTCGAGACGCTGAAGCCCGCGGCGACGCCGGCCTGGGAGGGCGAAGCAGCCAAGGCGCATGCAGACTATATTTCCTGGACCGAGACCGCGCGCGAGCTGCCGGGTTCGTTCCAGTACGGACGTGTCATGACCTGGCTGCGCGATCGGCTGCCGAAGGATGCGATCGTGTGCAACGGAGCCGGCAACTATGCCGGTTGGTTGCATCGCCATCACCGCTTCCACGCCTTTGCCGCGCAGCTTGCGCCGACCTCGGGCTCGATGGGCTACGGCGTGCCGGCGGGCGTGCTTGCCAAGCGGCAACATCCGGATCGCGTCGTCGTGGCGTTTGCCGGGGACGGATGCTTCCTGATGAACGGCCAGGAGTTTGCGACCGCCGTGCAGTACGACGCAGCCCTGATCGTCGTCGTGATCGACAATGCGCAATACGGCACCATCCGCATGCATCAGGAACGCGACTATCCCGGCCGCGTGGTCGGCACGCAGCTCAAGAATCCGGACTTCGCGATGTACGCAAAGGCGTTCGGCGGCCATGGCGAGCGCGTCGAGCGCACGGAAGAGTTCGCGCCCGCCTTCGAGCGCGCGCTGGCGTCGGGCAAGCCTGCGATCCTGCACTGCATCTTCGATCAGCGCGCGTTGTCCGTCGGCAAGGATTTTGTGCCGCAGGAGAATTCGCGCTGATGTCGACTGGCCGCCACGTTGCCATCATCGGCGCCGGCGCGGTCGGCGTGATCAGCGCCATCGAGGCGCTGCGCGAGGGCCATCGCGTCACGCTGATCGATCCGGGTGAGCCCGGCGGCGAGCAGGCGGCAAGCTATGGCAATGCCGGCTGGCTGTCGTCGCATTCGGTGATCCCGCCGGCCGAGCCCGGTATCTGGAAGAAGGTGCCGGGCTATCTGATGGACCCGCTCGGTCCGCTCGCGATCCGCTGGTCTTACCTGCCGAAGGCTTTGCCCTGGCTGATCAAGTACCTGCTCTCCGGCTGGAGCGAGTCGCGCGTCGAGAAGACGGCAGTCGCGTTGCGCGATCTCCTGAAGGACGCGCCCCTTCTGCACAAGAAGCTCGCGGACGAGGCCGGCGTTTCCGAGCTGATTGAACGCAACGGTGTGATGCATGTCTTCCTTTCGCGCGCCAATTTCGATGGCGACCTCGGCTGGCGCATCCGCAAGCGCGTCGGTGTCGAATGGCTGGAGCTCTCTGCGGACGAGATGCGCCAGCGTGAGCCCGAGCTTGATCCACGCTATGAATTCGGTGTGGTGGTCGAGGAGGCCGGACGCTGTCGCGATCCCGGCGCCTATGTCGCGGCACTTGCCAATCATGCGCTCGCCAGCGGCGCTAAACTGGTGCGCGCCAAGGCGACGGGCCTCAGGCTCGACGGCAGCAAGCTCATTGCCGTTCTGACCGAAAGCGGCGAGATCGCCTGCGATGCCGCCGTGGTCGCTGCAGGCGCGCGCTCAAGACTGCTCACCGCATCTATCGGCGATCGGCTGCCGCTCGAGACCGAGCGTGGCTATCACGTCATGATCGAGAATCCGGAGACGGGGCCGCGCTCTTCGATGATGGCCTCCGACGCCAAGATGGTGGTGAACTGGACCAACAAGGGCCTGCGCGCCGCCGGCACGGTCGAGATCGCCGGGCTTGACGCGGAGCCGAACTGGAACCGCGCCGAGATCCTGCGCGACAATCTCTTCAGCATGTTTCCGAAGCTGCCGAAGGACATTCCGGCCTCACGCATCAAGATGTGGTTCGGCCACCGCCCGAGCATGCCGGACGGCCGTCCCTGCATCGGCTATGCCCGCGCCTCGCGCGATGTCGTCTACGCGTTCGGCCATGGTCATATCGGCCTCGTCGGCTCCGCGCGCACCGGCCGCCTCGTCGCGCAGCTCGTCAGCAGCAAGGCGCCGGAGATTCCGCTTGAACCGTTCGCACCCAGCCGCTTCCTCTGAGATAGCATCATGACCTATCCGCAAAATTCCTCGTCCCGCATCGCTCGTGGCGGCAAGGCGCTCTATGGCGCGCCACTCGGCATTCTGATGCTGGAAGCGCGCTTTCCCCGTATTCCCGGCGACATGGGCAACGGCACCACCTGGCCGTTCCCGGTGCTCTATCGCGTGGTGAGCGGAGCGAGCCCGGAGAAGGTCGTGCTGAAGGGCGCGGCCGGGCTGCTGCCGGACTTCATTGACGCGGCGAAGGATCTGGTGCGGCTTGGCGCCGAAGCCATCACCACCAATTGCGGCTTCCTCGCGCTGTTTCAGAAGGAGCTTGCCGCCGCCGTCGGCGTGCCGGTGGCGACGTCATCGCTGATGCAGGTGCCGTGGGTGCAGGCAACCTTGCCGCCTGGCAAGCGCGTCGGCCTCGTCACGGTGTCGGGCTCGACCCTGTCGCCGGCCCATCTGGAAGGCGTGGGCGTGCCGCTGGACACGCCGCTGGTCGGCACCGAGAACGGCAAGGAGTTCTTCCGCGTCCTGATCAAGGCCGAGAAGGACGACATGGATATCGCTGAAGCCGAGCGCGATGTGGTCGACGCCGGCAAGGCGCTCGTGGCAAAGCATCCTGATGTCGGCGCCATCGTGCTTGAATGCACCAACATGCCACCTTACGCTGCTGCATTGCAGGCGGAGGTGGGCCTGCCTGTTTATGATATCTATTCCATGATCACGTGGTTTCATGCCGGACTGCGGCCGCGCCGGTTTGGTTAGAGGTCGAGAAGCTCCCCATGAACAAGCATCTGGAACTCGCCTCGGACAGCATCGTCGATCGCGTCTATGAACAACTCAAGGCGATGGCCGTGAGCTACGAGTTCAAGCCGGGCGAGCGGCTCAACGAGGGTGAGCTGGCAAAGCGGCTCGGCGTCAGCCGCACGCCGCTGCGTGAAGCGCTCAATCGCCTGAACACTGAAGGCTTCCTGCGCTTCATGCCAGGCAAGGGCTTCTTTTGCCGTGAGCTCGACGCGCACGAGATCTTCGATCTCTATGAGCTGCGCAAGTCGATCGAGATCGCCTCGGTCCGTCTCGCCGTCAAGCGCGCTGGGGACGAGGACATCGACGCGCTGCTCAAGTTCCTCGAAGCGACGGGGCCAGACCCCGGCGAACGTTCGTCGGTCGAACTGGTCGAGCTGGATGAGACCTTTCACGAGCGGCTGATGGCGATGTCGAACAATGCCGAGATGCTACGCGTGCTGCGCAACGTCAACGCCCGCATCCGCTTCGTGCGCTGGATCGACATGGACCGCGTCAACCGCTCCGACACGCAGGCCGAGCACCGCGCCGTCGTCGAGGGCCTCAAGGCGCGCGATGAGGCGCGTTGCGTTTCCGTGCTGGAAAAGCACATCGACCGGCGGCTCGATCGCATCACTTCTGCGATCAAGGAAGGCTATGCGCAGATCTACATGCCGGCGGCGAGCGTGCTTGGGCAACGCTGACCGGGAGAATGGGTCCCGCCTCATCGGCAGGCGGGATTGCCGGCATTCGGGATCACCAGGAAGGTGATGGTTTTCGGCGCCAGGGAAATCGTCCCGGCCGGCATCGTGTGCGCTTCGAGCGGGGGTAGATCGTCGTTGGCAGTGAGGGCGAGCATCCTCCCATTCAATCGTGCGGTCGAGCTTCGTAGCCGCATCGCATCCAGCGTGTAGCGCTCCGACGCGATCGGCAGCTGCAACCTGCGCGACCCGCTCCGTGACGTGTTGATCGCAAGGATGGACACGGCACCGCTCGTGCTGGGATGGCAATGCGCATACAGGTGAAGGTCGGGCGTGCTGGTTGCGCCGACGTCGAGCACGGTCGTTCCCATCAGCCGGTGCCACAGCAGCGCACCCCAATAGTTCGGCCGCGGCCGAAACGTCGTCTCGTCGAGCAGGCCGTAGTCGCTCGCGGCCAGCGTGTTGTGCATCACCACTTGAACACCCGCCCGCGCGAGCCGTCCGAGCTGGTCGAGATAGCGGAAGGTGTCGAGGAGGGTCGCGTCCCAGCGATTGCCGCCGCAGGCGGCGTCGGCCGTCTCCGTCAACCAGATCGGCGTGCTAGGTGCGAATTCGTCGCGCAGGCTGCGGTAGATCGAGAGCGCGCGATCGGTGCGCGCGAGCCAACCTGGCGATAGCGCCCGCGCCGGATCATCCCGGACGCCGCAGCGCGGCGAGAGTGTGTTGTAGTGATGATAGGAGAAGCGATCGAGACTTCGTCGGGAAGCCGCGAGCAGATCGCGCGTCTGGATACCGCCTGCCGACGGCGAGGACGAGTCGCCGACGGAGCCGGGGCCGACGATCAGCGTGTCAGGGGCATGCTGGCGCATCCATGAATGGAATACCGCGAAGTCGTGGCCATAGGCCTTTGCGTCATAGCCCGGGGGCGCGCCGTTCGTGGCCGCGAGCGTCGGCTCGTTCATCAACTCGGCGGCCGCGATGCGGCTGCCGAGCGATTGCGTGAAAGAGAGAAGCTGTTGCGGCTGGTCGGGCGTCCAATGTCCGTCCGCGTTGCGGCTGCCCGCACTGACGGCAAACGACGTGACGATCTCAGCATTCACCGCGCGCGCAAAGTCGACGACCCCGCGCCACTGTGCGCGGTTCAGTACGGAGTTGAAGCCGGAGGGCGGTACAGCCGGCGCGTTGTCGGCGTCGGCAAAGAACGTCGCGTTCGCCCAGGTGCCGCTGATGCGCATATACGCCGGGCCCAGAGCGCTGGCGAGCCTGCGCAGCCGCGTGTTGGCGAGATCGATCGGTGACCTGTAGCTGTAGCGATCGCGCGCGATCTGCGCGTCTGCTCGCGGGCTGCGTGAATACGGCTTCCAGAAGCGCCCGCCCGTCACTTCGACCATCTCGACATTATAGGATTGAAAGCGAGCGTCGATCGTACCGATTGCCGTCATGTGCGCGGGCTCGAGCGACTGCGCTCTTGCGCCAGCTCCAGGGGATATCGCGATAACGAGCAACAGCGTTGCGATGACGCCGTTCCGGCGGGGCCGCGGCGGAGGTTGCACGTCGTGCTCCCCTGCGCTGATGTCTTCCGGATCGATCATACCGTACGTCTGCCAGAAGTGCGCGGCCGCATCGGCGTCAAGGGCGTTGATGGGAGGGGCCTGATCCACTATTCCATCGGTCGGCCCAATTGACTGCCCCACAGGAGCATAAAACATGAAAAAAACCTCCTCACCCTCGCGGCGCGACCTGCTTGCGACCGCGGCTGCGGCAACGGCGGCCGCCACCATGACCGAGGCGGCGCCGGCCGCCGCGCAAGCGGGGCCGAAGCCGATTTTCCCGGTGCCGATGACGACGATCCCGATCGTCGGCGAGACGGATGTGTTCCAGGTTCGCCGCATCTACTGCATTGGGCGCAACTATGCCGCGCATGCGATCGAGCGCGGCTCGGATCCGAACCGCGAGCCGCCGTTCTTCTTCCAGAAGCCGACCGATGCGATCCAGAACGTCGCGATCGGCGAGGTCGCCGAGCATCCCTATCCGTCGCTGACCAAAAACTATCATCACGAGGTCGAGCTCGTTGCCGCGCTGAAATCCGGCGGCAGCAACATCTCGCCGGAAAAGGCGCTCGATCACGTCTATGGCTACGCGCTCGGCCTCGACATGACCCGGCGCGATCTTCAGAACGGCATGGCCGCGGAGAAGAAGCCGTGGGAGATCGGCAAGAGCTTTGACCATGCGGCGGTGATCGGCCCGATCCATCCGGCCAGCAAGACCGGCCATTTCGAGAAGGGCGCGATTTCGCTGGCGGTGAACGGGACCGTGCGGCAGAGTTCGGATCTCAGCAAGATGATCTGGAGCGTCGCCGAGCAGATTGCAAAGCTCTCCAAAGCCTTCGAACTGAAGGCGGGCGACATCATCTATTCCGGCACGCCGGAGAATGTCGGCCCGGTCGTGAAGGGCGACGTGCTTCTATGCAAGCTCGAAGGCCTGCCGGATATGTCGATCAAGATCGTCTGAGAGTTGAGCCGCCTCCGTCGGCACAACCATCCCGGCGGAAGTTTCCTGATTGCCGGAGTTCCATCGGTCGATTGCCCTGTGTTGGGCAATAAACAAACGTCCTGCCGCCATATTTGCGTAAGAAGTGATCTCCCGTGAGGGAGGCGCTCCGATGAACAGATCCTTGATGGCCGTGGTCGCGATGCTCGTGCTGGTGCCCGCCGGCGCCGTTGCGCAGGAACGCGCAGGCGATGCGGCATTGGGAGCCGTCTCCGGTGCTGTCGTGCTCGGGCCGATCGGTGCGGTGGCTGGAGCCTTCGTTGGTTACGCCGCTGGTCCTTCCATCGCGCGCTCATGGGGCCTGCGCGGCTCTCGCTCGGCGACGAGCCGGCAGCGGCCGCGCAGAGAAGCTAGTCGTGTCCCGAGTTCGGCACCTCCAGCGCCCGCCCCAGTGGCCCCGACGCCCAGCTCAGCGGCTCCCGGTCCCACCAGTAGTCGGGCGATGGAAGCCAATGGCCGTGTCGCTCAAATCGGGCCGGCTAGCAATCCATCGGTTCAGGCATCTCCTGCTCAGCCGCAGCAGACTTCGACGCCACCCGTTCAGGGGTTCGACTAAGGTCAGGGCTCACGCGGCGGTCTTCGGTCGAAGCCGGTCGACCGTCCTTGCGATCAGCGCCGCAACATCGGGCACCTTGGGGCCGATGCGAAATTCCGGTCCGGCGACCACGACGGAGAGCCGCCGATCGCCGATCGGCAGCGGGATCGCGGCGCCCGCGAGGTCGCGGCTGTAATCGCCAAAGCTCTGGCAATAGCCGCGGGCAATCGAATTGCGCAGCTCCACCTCGACCGCCTCGATGCTGATCGGCGTCGACGCGCCATACTGCCTGAACTCGATCTTGCGATAGAGCTGGTCGCGCTCTTCCTTGGAATATTGCAGCAGCAGCGCGCGGCCGCTGGCGCTCGCATGGATGGGAATGCGGTGGCCGATCGTCGCGAAGTAGCGGATCGCGGCCTGCGATTCCACAACGTCGATGAAAACAGCCATGACGCCCGAGGGCGCAACGATGGACGCGGTCTCGCCGGTCTCCGCCGAAAGCTCGGAGATCAGCGCATGCACCCATGGCGGCAGCGGCTCGACCTCCGAGACCATCCGCGCCAGTGTCAGCCAGCGCGGCGTCGGATAGTAGCCGCCCCGACGTCGCGGCTCGTAGAGATAGCCCTTCTCCGACAGGGTCGCGAGCAGGTTGAAGGTCGACGAGCGCGGCCAGCCGAAATGATCGGCGATCTCCGCGAGTGTCGCAGGCTTCCTGGCCTGCGCGAAGAATTCCATGATCTCCAGGATGTTGGCGGCTTGGCGAACGATCATTGGGATCAGGTCCTAAGGCAGGCCAAGGATCTTTTTCGCGGCGCGAAGATGCGGCTTGTCGATCATCATGCCGTCGAGGCGCAGCGTGCCGGAACTGGGATTGTCGGCGAAGGCCGCGATCACCTTCTCCGCCCAGGTACGCTCGGCGTCGGTCGGCGTGAAAGCGGCGTTGACGACGTCGACATGTTTTGGGTGAATCAGCGCCTTTGCGGAAAACCCATCGCGCCGGGCGGCGCGCGTCTCCTGCTCGAGACCCGCGAGATTGTCGATGTCTGTATAGACGGTGTCGATCGGCGCGACCTCCGCTGCGGCTGCCGCCATCAGGCAGAGATCGCGCGCCAGCCGATAGGGGCTATGGAACACGCCCCCGCTTGCTTTCTCAGTGGCGCCGAGCGAGGCGGAGAGATCTTCGGCTCCCCACATCAGGCCGGCGAGGCGAGGGGAGCAATCCCTGTAGGTGCCGAGGCCGAAGATCGAGCCAGCGGTTTCAGTCGCGACGCAGACGATGCGGGTCGAGCCCACCGTGGTGCCGGCCGCTGCCTCGAATGCGTCGAGCCACAGCGCCACCTGCCGGACGTCGTCGCCGCCGCGTGATTTCGGCAGCACGATGCCGTCGGGCGCGCCCGGCATGACCGCGGCGAGATCGACGAGCGTCATGCCGGCGTCGAGCGCATTGACGCGGACATAGAGCTGATGCGGGCCGCGGCGACCCTGAAGCATCGCGAGCGTCAACCTGCGCGCCTCGTCCTTCTTCTCCGCGACGACGGAGTCTTCGAGATCGATAATCAGGGCGTCGGCCTTGCCTTCACTCGCCTTCTCGAATTTGCGCGGGGAATCGCCCGGCACGAACAGCATCGAACGCATCAGGCTGGCCTCTTGTGCATCATCGCCATGCGGCGGCATTTGCCGACGATCTCGTCGTTCTGGTTGTAGGCATGGTGCTCGAACTCGACAATGCCTGCCTTCGGTCGCGATTTGGATTCGCGCACCGACAGCACCTTCGTCGTCGCCCGCAGCGTGTCGCCATGAAATACCGGTTTAGGGAAGGTCACGTCGGTCATGCCGAGATTGGCCACCGTGGTGCCGAGCGTCGTGTCGTAGACGGTCATGCCGATCATGATGCCGAGTGTATAGAGGCTGTTGAAGATGCGCTGGCCGAACTCGGTCTGCGCGGAAAAGTGCGCATCGATGTGCAGGGGCTGCGGGTTGAGCGTCAGCAGGCTGAAGAGCGTGTTGTCCATTTCCGTGACCGTGCGCGTCAGCGGATGCCTGAACTCCTGGCCTACCGAAAAATCCTCGAAATAAAGCCCCGCCATCTGTTTCTCCCTTCCAAGCCGATGGTTCAGATGCGTGAACCCGGGGGCGACATCGCAAGCCTTCTCGGCCTTTCGATGCATAGCCCTATGCGTTGTTCATAACCTTGACAGATAAATTCACATATATGTACGTTTAGCTCAAGCAAGAAATGGTGCGAAGGGCCAGTCGCTTGAGCCGCGGCTCCAGCGTTGCCACGTCTCAGGGAGAAACGAATGAACAAGAAGCTGGTGTGGGCCCTCGCGGTGCTGGCCTTGCCGATCGCGACGAGTTCGGCGCAGGCGCTCGAGCTGAAGGTCGCCGACTCTTTTCCCGCCGGCCATTACCTCGTCCGCCTGATGCTGAAGCCGTGGATGGACGACGTCACCAAGCGGACGAACGGCGCCGTGACCTTCACCTATTATCCGAACCAACAGATCGGCAAAGCCGGCGACATGCTGCGCCTGACGCAATCCGGCGTCGTCGACATCGGCTACATCGGGCCGTCCTATGTCTCCGACAAGATGCCTCTGTCGGAGGTCGCGCAATTGCCGGGCGCCTTCCAGACGAGCTGCCAAGGCACGCTCGCCTACTGGAAGACCGCGCGCGAGGGCCTGCTCGCCAAGCAGGAGTACGCACCCAACAAGATCAAGCTGCTGTTCGAGGTGGTGCTGCCGCCCTATCAGGTGTGGACCGCCAAGGCGAAGGTCGAAACGCCGAAGGACATGCAGGGCCTGAAGCTGCGCACCACCGGTGGCGCGCAGGACCTGACGTTGCGCGCGCTCGGCGCCGTGCCGGTGCGCATGGCTGCGCCCGATGCCTATGAGTCGCTGTCGCGCGGCACGATGGACGGCCTGCTGTTTCCGATGGAAAGCGTCGTCGCCTATGGTCTCGACAAGCTCGTGAAGCACGCCACCGAAGGCGTCAGCTTCGGCAGCTTCATCGTTGCCTATTCGATCAATCAATCGGTCTGGGACAAGCTGCCGGAGGACGTCAAGAAGGCGATGGACCAGGCCTCCGAGGCGATCGAGCCGAGGGCCTGCGCCGACGTCGACAAGGAGCAGGACGCGACGAAGCAGCACCTTACCGAGAGTGGCGTCAGCTTCGAGCCGCTGCCGGAGGCGACGCGCGCCGAGATCAAGGAGAAGCTCAAGGGTGTCGGCCACGAATGGGCGTCCGGTCTCGACAGCCGCGGCAAGCCGGCTTCGGCAGCGCTGAAGGAATTCGAAGCTTTACTCGCCGCAGGTGGCACGCAGTAGCGAAAGTCGCGACAAGGAGGAGGCGCCGAACGTGATCGAGAGGCTCGGCAATGCGCTTTCTGCGCTGGAGCGCGCGCTGACGGTGATCGCAGAGGTGTTCCTGTTCGTGATCATGGTGCTTGTCGTGACTGACGTGTTCATGCGCTACGTCATGAACCGGCCGTTCTCCTTCACCTACGACCTGATCGGGCTCTATCTCCTCGCCGGCGTTTTCTTTCTCACGTTGTCGGATGGCTTGCGCGAGCATGCCCATGTCGGCGTCGATATTTTGTTGTCGCGCTTCTCGCCGGCTGGGCGGCGGCTGTCGGAGATCATCACCGCGCTCGCCGGCCTGTTCGTGTTCGTCCTGATCTGCAAGGTAGGTTTCGAGCGAGCGCTGGAAAATTACGATCAGCATGACGTGCTCGCGGGCGCGATCCCCTGGCCGACCTGGATCTCGGCAGCGCTGGTGCCGTTCGGCTGTGGCGTCCTGGTGCTGCGGCTGACGCTGCAACTCATCGGCAATGTGCTGAGCCTCATCAGCGGGCGCGACCTCTATCCTTTGCCGCCGGTGACTGGGATCGGCGAAGCAAGATCGTTCGAGTAGCGGCCGATGACACCTCTTGTCGTCCTCTGCCTTCTGTTCTGCCTGCTCGCGCTCGGCACGCCCGTCGGTTTTGCGATGGCCTTTTCCGGTTCGGTGGGGCTCGTGATGGTCGGCGGCTTTGCGACGCTGTCGGGCATCTTGCAAACGGCGCCGCTTTCGACTGTGTCCTCCTATGAGCTGATCACCATCCCGATGTTTCTGCTGATGGCCGATCTCGTGCTGCTGTCCGGCGTCGCGGATGATCTGTTCAAGACGGCATCGGCCTGGGTCGGCCGCGTCCCCGGCGGGCTCGGCATGGCGACTGCGCTCGCGGGTGCGGGCTTTGGCGCGATCTGCGGCACCTCGACGGCCTCGGCCGCGACGCTGTCCTCGACCAGCCTGCCGGCGATGATCCGCCAGGGTTACGAGCCGAAGATGGCGGCGGGCGTGGTCGCGATCTCCGGTACGTTGTCCATGCTGCTGCCGACCAGCGTCGCACTCGTGATCTTCGGCCTGCTTGCAGAGGTGAACATCGGCAAGCTCTTAATCAGCGGCATCATCCCGGCGATCCTCGTCACCATCACCATCATGGCCACGATCTACTTCCTGGTCTGGCAGGATCCGTCGCGAGCGCCGGGCGCAAAATCGGTGCCGTGGCGCGACAAGTTTGCGCTGCTCTGGCAGGTCTCACCGATGGTGGTGCTGTTCTCGATCGTGACCGGCACGATCTATCTCGGCGTCGCGACGCCGACGGAAGCCTCGGCCTTCGGCGCGTTCGGCGCCTTCCTGCTCGCGATCGTCAAGGGCAAGATCACACCGTCCTCGCTCTACAGGACGCTGCTGCGAGCCTGTCACGGCACCTGCATGATCATCATGATTCTGGTGGGTGCCTCGATCTTCGGCTATTTCTTCACGCTCACGCATGTGACGCAGGATCTCGTCGCCTGGATCGGTTCGCTTCCGACCTCGCGCTGGGTCATCATCACGCTGATCCTCTGCGGCTATATCGTGCTCGGCTCCTTCATGGACCAGATCGCGATTTTGGTGCTCACGGTGCCGATCGTGCTGCCGCTGATCAAGACGCTCGGCTTCGATCCGATCTGGTTCGGCGTCATCAAGATCGTCACCGCCGAGGTCGGCATGATCACGCCGCCGGTCGGCCTCAACTGCTTCATCGTCGCCCGCTACGCCAAGCGGCCGGTGGCGGAGGTGTTCCACGGCACCTTCCCGCATTTCATCGCGCACCTGATCGCGATAGCGATCCTGGTCGCGTTCCCGAGTATCATCCTCTGGCTGCCCTCGCAGATGGGGCGCTAGCGTTACGAGCCTCCGGCAAAGGAGACCATTATGGATTTCGCGCTCACCGATCAGCAGGAAGCCATCCGCGACGCCATCGCAAAGGTCTGCGAAGGCTTTGACGACGCCTACTGGCTGAACAAGGACCGCGAGGGGGGCTTCCCGCACGATTTCCATAAGGCGCTGGCCGATGCCGGCTGGCTCGGCATCTGCGTACCCGAAGCCTATGGCGGCTCCGGTCTCGGTATCACCGAGGCCGCGATCATGATGCGCACCATCGCGGAATCCGGCGCCGGCATGTCCGGCGCCTCGGCCGTGCATATCAACGTGTTCGGTCTCAACCCCGTCGTTGTGTTCGGCACCGAGGAGCAGCGCAAGCGAATGCTGCCGCCGATGGTCGAGGGCCGCGAAAAGGCCTGCTTCGCCGTCACCGAGCCCAACACCGGCCTCAACACCACGCAACTCAAGACGCGCGCGGTCGCCAAGAGCGACCGCTACGTCGTCAACGGCCAGAAGGTGTGGATCTCGACCGCGCAGGTCGCGCACAAGATCTTGCTGCTCGCGCGCACGACGCCGCTCGAGGAGGTGCGTTCGCCGACCCATGGCCTCAGCCTGTTCTACACGGATTTTGACCGCAAGCGGATCAAGGTCCACGAGATCGAGAAAATGGGCCGCAAGGTCGTCGATTCCAACGAGCTGTTCTTCGAGGACTTTGAGATTCCGATGGAGGACCGCATCGGAGAGGAGGGGCGTGGCTTCGAGTACATCCTCGAAGGCATGAACCCCGAACGCATCCTCATCGCCGCGGAAGCGGTGGGCCTCGGCAAGCTCGCGCTGTCGCGCGCGACCGAATATGCCAAGACGCGTGTCGTCTTCAACCGTCCCATCGGCAAGAACCAGGGCATCCAGCATCCGCTCGCGGTGAACTGGGTCGAGCTCGAGGCCGCCTGGCTGATGGTGATGTCGGCAGCTTGGCAGTACGACAAGGGTATGCCCTGCGGCGCCGCCGCCAATGCCGCAAAATATCTCGCGGGCGAGGCCGGCTTCCAGGCGTGTGAGCAGGCGGTGATGACGCATGGCGGCTTTGGCTACGCCAAGGAATTCCACGTCGAGCGCTACCTGCGCGAGATCTTGATCCCGCGTATCGCGCCGGTCAGCCCGCAGCTCGCGCTCAGCTTCATTGCGGAGAAGGTGCTTGGCCTCGCCAAGTCCTACTAAGCCGTGTCCGGACATGTGCCATCGATCGACTTCACCGGCCTGATCCGGGACGGCGATCTCGTGGTGTGCGGGCAGGCGACTGCCGAGCCGCGCACGCTCACCGAAGCGCTCGTGAAACAGGCAGATCGTCTTCCGTCGTTCCGTCTGCTGGTTGGCCCACTCTTCTCCGAGACGTTTTCGTCCGAATGCGCGCCGAACATTTCGTTTCTCGGCTATGGCGTGATCGGCAATGCCAGACGTCTCGCCAAAGCCCGCCGGCTACTGGTGATCCCGAGCAATTACAGCGCCTTCTGCGCTGATTTCGCTGCGGGACGGCACCGGGCGGACGTCGTGCTCGTGCAGCTCGCGCAAGCGAGCGACGGCAGGCTCAGCGCCAGCCTTTCGAACGACTATGTGATCGGCGCCGCACGCCACGCGCGTCTGGTCGTTGCGGAAATCAATGCAGATGCGCCTTGGACATTCGGTGCCGAATGGCCGGATGACGTGCCGATCGATCTGCGTGTTGTGACCTGCCGCCAGCCAGTCGAATTGCCGTCAACGCCGCCTGATGACGTATCGCGCAGTATCGCCGCCCATGCGGCAGACCTGATCGCCGATGGCAGCACCTTGCAGTTCGGGGTCGGCAGGATTCCGGACGCGATCCTTTCCTCGCTCTCGCATGCGCGTGACCTCGGCGTTCACTCCGGCCTGATCAACGATGCCGTCGTCGACCTGATCGAGCACGGCACGGTCACCAACGCGCGCAAGGGGCTGGATGCGGGCATCATCGTTGCCAATCAGGTGATCGGCACGCAGCGGCTCTATCGCTTCGTGCAAGAGAACAGGGCGGTCGCGGTGCGGCCGGCATCCTACACGCATAGCCAGGGCGTGCTGGCGCGGATCAACCGTCTGGTCGCGATCAATTCCGCGCTTCAGGTCGGTCTCGACGGCTCGGTCAATTCCGAAACCTTGAACGGCGTGGCGGTCGGCGCGATCGGCGGGCAGCTCGACTTCGTGCGCGGTGCCAACGCCTCGCCGGGCGGCCGGGCCATCATCGCGCTACCCGCAACCGCCTCGGATGGAGCGAGCCGCATCGTGCTTGATGTCGAGACCGTAACGACGCCACGCGCCGATGTCGACGCCATCGTGACCGAATGGGGCGTGGCGGAGCTGCGCGGCTGCGATCTTGCCGAACGCGCGCGCCGCCTGATCGCGATCGCGGCGCCGGCGCATCGCGATGATTTATCTGCGGAGCTCAAGAAGCGAGGCCGTTAGCCTCAGTTCATCTGCGCAAAGCTCGGCCTGCTCTCGGTGCTGTCGATGATCCCCGGCAGCTCGGTCGCCTCATTCGCAATCATGCCCGACATCCGCCAGAACAGGTGCGCGAGCCGGGTGAAACATTGCCGCTCGCGTTCGATCGGCGACGCCTCTTCGGGAACGGTCAGGGTCTCAAGCCCGACCACGCGGCGGGTATCCGGCCAGATCGTCATCGATTGTGCGATAGCTGAGAAGCAGCGCGGGTCGTCGCTGTCGTCGGGCGCCGTCGGCAGACCGGGATATTGAACGGGCGCGACATGGAATTTGTAGGCGCCGCAGCCGAGCTGGAGCAGGAATTTCTCCGCGATCGCGATGTCATTGGCAAAGGACACCAGCCGCGCATCGCGTAAGGTTTCGGGTGCGATCGCGAGCAGATCGCGCGCCGACAGTGCCGAGCAGAAGGAGAGGTTCGGGTTGTGCTCGCGGAGCAGAGCGGCAAGCGGTAGCTGCTGTTGGCCGGTTTGTGTGAGCAGGATGATGGTCTTCAGCATTGGAGTAGCTCTCGTCAGGGGATGAGGTGGCAGCGCGTGGCTTCGGCCGCGGCGCTGGCGAAGAAGTCACCGGCGATCTTCTGTCCCGGTGCGATCTCGAGGACGCGATAGCGCGCGAGGCGCGCAGCCTCCCGAGCCGCATTGACATCGTCCTGCCAGCCGCAGAGCGACAGCTCGAAGCGTCCGTAGCCGCCGCAGTCGCGGGCGAAGGCGCCGGTCACCGCCTCGACGGTGGCGGCGACCGCATGCGCCTCGTTGGCCTCGACGTCGCGCAGGATCACGGCCACGCCGTTGTCGGCTGCGGCCTGAGAGGTCATGACCATGAAAGCGTCGCGTGCGCCGGTCCGGCCGGCACGGCGGGCCGCGCGCACGAGAGATGCGAAGCTGGCATCGCGCCCGAGCTCGGTCGTGGTCGTCGGTTGCGCGTGGATGATGACGGCGCGGTTCGCCGCGAGGTCGCCCGTCAGCGTGTGATAGGAGCGGGGCAGCCAAACCGTGTCGAGCGGGCCGTGTGAAGAGGCGTGGCTCCAGGCCTGGTCGAGCAGGTAGCCGTCCCATATCGTGGGATGGGAGGCGGCGAGATGGTGCCAGGCCTGCAGCACTTGCTCCGCGCCGGCCGTGCGACCGAGATAGAGAGTTTGAGCCGACATCTCCCAGCGGTTCCACTTGTGGAGCGCGACGTCGCAGCCGAGCGAGGACGGCAGCAGGGGCGCCTCGCGCAGCACTGCGCCGGCCTCGATGAACAGCAGCGGTTCGTGGTAGCGGCTCCACATCCGCGCGATGAACTCGGCCTTCTCGAAGCAAAGCACTTCTTCGCCGAGCTCGGCTGCGATCGGTTCGATATGGCTGTCGAGCTCAAAAGCCTCGAGCGAGCGCTGCAAGGCGCGGATCGTGGAAGGGTCGGTGCCGTACGGATAGTAGGAGATGATACGCGGCCGCACCGTGCATTGATCTGCGGCCGCAAGAAACTTCGACCACCCGATGCCGCCCCACCACATTTCATGCGGACCCTCGGCGCTTGGGCCGACCGTGCCGAACTCGGTCAGCTTCGACTTGAGGAAGTCGAAGGCCGGGTTTTCGCTGAGTGGAATGACGACCGCGCAGCCCGGAGTCAGGGTGCGGTAGAACAGCTCGGCCGCGGCGCCGCTCGGCGGCTCGGTCAGGATGATCACTCCGCCGCTCCGGCGGCCTTCATGCGTCATCTGTACCGTCGGGGCGCCGTAGCGATCGACCAGCCAGCCGAGGCGATGGCGCTGCGCTTCGCCGAGCCGGATGCCGGCCGTGCGCAAAAGGCCGTCAAGATCTGTCTGCGTTCCGTCCGTCAACTCCGTGCCCCCTCGTTTCGTATCGGCCCTTGGGCTTCAACGGGCGAAGGGGCCAGATCAGGCGCATTATTCGAGCGCGGTGAAGAGGATGCGGGCGTGACTGAGCGAGGTGAGTGCGACCGAATAGACTGCGATGTCCCGTGCCATTGGGGCGACCGGGATCAAGAGGCAGCCGTCGTCGTTCTCGGCGCAGTAGTAGGGACCGCTTCGCTGGAGCCCAGCATGGACCAGGCTGTCGGCAGCGATCCCGGTCACCTCCTGGCTTTCGGCCGCATCGCGAATGCTGTCGCCGCTCTGGACGGTCACCCCGTGGAGAAGCCCCTCGCGGGCGAGCTTGGCCAGCGGCACGGCGATCGTCGCGACCGCCATCGCTCGCGATAACGGGATGCGGAGGCGCAGTTCGCCAAGTCCGGTGCGATGGACGGTCACCGTTTCCATCGCGGCGCGGCCGTCGGTGCGGAACAGGCCGATCTGTAACGCACCGCAGGAGGCTTCCTCGAACACGTCGGCGGGCAGGCGGTTCGCGCCGAACAGCGTGTAGAGATAGGAATAGGACGGGGACAGCACGGCAAAGCTGCCGGCCAGCCACATCGGCGGCGCTGCCGAGGTGCAGGCGGCGGAGAGGCCGCGAGCAGTGAGCTGATTGCGGACGAACTCGTCATCGAGCAGCGGCGCAAGCGCATGGGTGCCGAGATTGACATCGTGCTTCAATCCGCCGAGCAGTGCGATCTCGTCGTCGTCCGGCAGCAACAACAGGCGCGCCAGCGTCGCGGCACTCCAGGTCGCGGCGACATCGAGCGCAGCATAAGGAAGCAGGTCGTATTCGGAGGCGATCCTGTCCGCTGCTGCCGCGAAGGCCAGTGCGCCCGATTGGATCTCGGCAGCCAGCGCGATCTGCTCGGCGGGCCGGGGATTGATCTCGCGCAGGACGGCCTCGTCCTGATAGTCTCGCACCGAGCCGTCGGCCGAGCAGCAGATCTGCTCGAGCAGCGCGACATTGCGGATCAGCATGCGCTTGACGTGCGGCGTCACCACGATATCGGAGATGAAGCCTTCCGCAGTATCGCTCTCGGCGATGTCGTCGAAAGCGTCATCGAGCGAGATCAGATAGGCGCCGTGCAAGCGGATCTTGATGCCTTCCTGGTCGAAGATGCGGCGCAGCGCCTTCTGCACGCTGCCGGAATAGCCGAGATCGGCGAGCACGAGGTCGGTGCAGTCGTCAAATCCGGGGATGGTGTGGCGGAGATAAGCGAGCAGGCGGGCGCGCAAGCCGGCGGCAAGCTCGGTGATTTCGCCGGCATCCATCAGATCCGGCAGCGCTTCAGCAAGCTCATCGCCGGGCGCGATCCCGTCGGGATAATTCGCAAAGAAGGCGGCGACCTTCGGCGGCAGGATCTTGATCATGTCGCGCAGCGTCGGGGCGTCGATCTTCATGATCTTGCCGAGGAGATCGCAGAGCGGCTCCATCGAATCAGCGGAGCCGATCAGGCTGACGCGGCGATTGATCTCTACATAAGCCGAGGTCGCGCCGTGGCGTTCCTGCCAGATCCGGTGCGACAAAAATCCGTCGCGGCCAAGGAAACCGAGCGCGACGCGCCGGCCGCGCTGTGCCAGCGCCTCGTAGCGGGCCGCGACGAAAACGTCGAACGCCGTCATCACCGAACCGAGCACGGTCATGCCCAACTGGAACGCCGGTGATTTCTCTGCGCTCCGCGCCGCCACCATCCGCCGCAGCGTACGTGAGCCGTGGTCGAGCCGCGATGGCTTGCCCTGGCACAACAAGTCGAACATCGCGGTCTCGCGCTGGAGCTTCGAGGCCAATGACGCCGAGGCTTGCGGATAGTAGCGTGGACGGATGCCGTGGCGCCGCGCGCCCCTGATGTCGGCACTCTGGTTGTCGCCGATGTGAAACGACGCGGCCGGATCGACGCCCTGTTCTGCAATGTATCTGGCGAACAAGGACTCGCTCTTGCCGCTGCCATGATCGCAGGACGCATAGAGGAAGTCCCAGGCGAGGCCGGGATGGCAGGCGCGTAGCAGGCGGGCGAGCTGCGCGGAATCCCAGTAGGTGTCCGAGATGAAGCCAGTGCGATGGCCGGCGCGCATCATGTCCAGATATTGCCGAAGCATTTCCGGATTGACGCGACAAAGCTCGAGCTCGGCGGCGAACTCGGCCTCGACGAGATCATCGAGATTGCGGCGATCGAGCCCGAACAGCTTGAACGGAAAATAGGAATAGATCTCGGCGATGTGCACTTCGCTCACGCCGCGTTTGTCCTTCGCGGTTCTGCGTGCGCGCGATTCGGCCTGGATCCGATGCTGAACGAAACTGGCGGAAACGTTCGGACATGTTACGGAAATGCCGGACAGCTCGTAAGTCCTTTCAAATACGCCATCTGGCGTCGTGCAGGCGCGCACCAGAAACGTATCGAAAACATCGAATGACCAAGCAGAAACAATTCTCGTCCGACGTTGCGCGTCGGCCGTCGCGATCTTCATGCTGCAATTCCCCGCCAATCGAACCGATTAACGCTGCCGTGTTGCAAGTCAGGCGCTCTCGCGGCGAAAAAAGTTCACGCGTGATTCAAAACCGCGCATGTCGCGACTGACAGATTCAAAAAATCCGCTAGGTTCGAAAAGGTGATTCGGCAAAAATTGCCGAGTGAGAAAATCGTCTCGTGTTCATTCACACTTGGACACAATCGATCGCCGCGTGCCTCGCGCGCAGAGCGCGTGTTCGTTTTAGTGCCGTGTATCTCCTCGAGTTTTTGAAGCTGCATCTGTTCGGGATGAATGATCCGCAAATGACGCGAGACGATGTCGATGATTGCAGGACAGTAGCGCGCGCTTCGCGCAACGTCGGCAATTGTTGCCGGTCACTCGGCAAAAGATTCCGGATAACATCTTGAAAAATAACAAAAATTCTCCGCCTGGATTGGTTCGGTTCCGCGTTCAACGCCTGGAAGCCGTGCGGAATATGCGCCGCCGGCATTGCGGGTTGGAGATTGCGGGATGAGTTACGCGCTTGATGTCTGGGCGCCCGCCGAGGCCGAAGTAACGACGACGGTGCCGGTCGACGAGACCCTGCCGGTGATGCCGTCGGCGCCGCTCGCGCCGGACACCGTGCCCGCCGCCGAGATCGTCCTCGACGAAGACAGCGAGCTGCTTGATCGCCTGGCGACCGGCGACGAGGCGGCGTTCCGCATGCTGGTCGAGCGTCACATCGATCGCGCCTATGCGATCGCGCTGCGCATCGTCGGCAACGCGGCGGATGCGGAGGACGTGGTGCAGGACACCATGCTCAAGATCTGGAGCCATCGCGGACGCTGGCAGCATGGCCGCGCCAAGTTCTCGACCTGGCTCTACCGCGTCATCTCCAACCGCTGCATCGACCTGCGCCGCAAGCCGCGCACGGAGAACGTCGACACAGTGCCGGAAGTTGCCGATGGTCAGCCCGATGCGGTTGACATCATCGAGCGCAACGAGCTGAACGACATGCTGGAGGTCGCAATGCAACGGCTGCCCGAGCAGCAGCGCATCGCGGTGATCCTGTCGTATCATGAGAGCATGAGCAACGGCGAGATCGCCCAAGTGATGGACACAACGGTCGCTGCGGTGGAGTCGCTGCTCAAGCGCGGCCGCCAGCAGCTCCGCCAGCTGCTGCGGCGGCACGAGCGCGACATCCGCACCGCGTTTACCGATTGCTAACTATAAAATCCTGCTCTCGGAAACTTTTTCGCCTGATCTCCTTGCGCTCCGACGTTTGAGCGAACGGACGGGGCTGCGGTCCGCGTCGTCGTCAGTCGCTTAATCACGATGCGGCACGTCATGCCCATCAGCACAGGAGCCAGCAATGCCCGCGATTTCCACCAACACCGCTGCGAACGCCGCAGTCCGCTACCTCAATATCAACTCCGCGCAGGAGACCAGCGCGCTCTCGAAACTGTCGAGCGGCTCGCGTATCACCTCCGCTTCCGACGACGCCGCCGGACTTGCGATCTCGACCCGCATCTCCTCGGACGTCACCACGCTCCAGCAGGCCGCGACCAACGCCTCGCAAGCGACCGCGATCCTGCAGACCGCCGACGGCGGCGCCTCGAACATCTCCGACATTCTCGCCCGCATGAAGTCGCTGGCCTCCGAGTCGGCCTCGGGCACCACGACAGACTCCAGCCGCGCCTACATCAACTCGGAATTCTCGCAGCTCACGAGCGAAATCGATTCCATCGCGTCCGGCACCCGCTACTCGAGCCAGAGCCTGCTCGACGGCACCAGCGTGTTCTCCTCCGGTGTTTCCGTGCTGGTCGGCTCGTCCAGCTCGGATACCATCACCATCACGCTGTCGAGTCTGACGGCTTCCTCGCTCGCCGTCTCCTCGCTCGACGTCAGCTCGCAGTCGGGTGCGACCTCGGCGCTGGACACGCTGGACTCCGCGATCGATACGGTCTCGGCCGCGCGCGCCTCGATCGGTGCGCAGGAATCCCGTTTCAACTTCTCCTCGGACTCGATCTCGACCCAGACCCAGAACCTGCAATCCGCCAACTCGGCGATCAAGGACGTCGATATCGCGGCCGAGCAGGCCACGCTGTCCTCGGCCGAGGTGAAGACCCAGGCCGCAGTCTCGGCCGAATCCGCCGCGAACCAGATGCCGCAGTACCTGCTCAAGCTGCTCGGCTAAGGATCGTCTTTCCGGGCCGGCATGAGGCCGGCCCGGCTCTTCCTGCGATAGGTCGGGCACATCAGTGACCAGTGTCAGTTCAAGCACCAGCAGCACCTCGACGAGCTCGACGTCGTCGAGCGCGTCCTCGGTGACCACGACCGGAACAACCACGTCGACCAGCCTCGACTGGAGCGCGCTGATCACGGCGGCGGTGAATGCCAAGCTCACTGCCGCGACGACGATCTCAACCACGATCACCAATAATGAGGCGAAGGTCACGGCCTACCAGACGCTGCAAAGCGATCTGAAGACGCTCTATTCCGGACTTGCTTCGCTCGCGACGTCCGTCGTGAACTCGCTTGCGACCAACGTATTCGCAACGCGCGCTGCGACCATCAGCTCGAGCGGCGACGTCAGCGCGTCATCCGCCCTGTCCATGAGCGTCAGCAATGGCGCCGCGACCGGTGACCATACGTTGACCATTGGCCAGATCGCGACCGCGCAGAAGGTGGTCGGCACGGCGCAGTCAAGCGAGAGCGACGCACTCGGCTATACCGGCACGTTCTCGCTCGGACTTGGCAGTGGCTCAACCGCGAGCATCAGCGTGACGAGCACGATGTCGCTCCAGGACATTGTCGATGCCATCAACGCCCAGACATCGACGACCAACGTCCAGACCTCGATCGTCCAGGTGTCCAGCGGCTCCTACGAAATGGTGCTGACGGGAACCGAAGATGCCGAGGATATCAGCTATTCCAGTACGTCGGGCGATGACATCCTCAACGAGCTGGGAATGACCGATAGCTCGGGATCATTCTCCGATGTGCTCCAAGCCGCGCAGGCGGCCGAGTTCACGCTCGATGGCATCTCGATGACCCGGGATACCAACGATATCACCGACGTTCTGACCGGCGTCACCTTCAACCTGCTGCAGGCGACCCCAAGCGGGGCGACGGTGAACATCAGCATCGAGACCGACACCAGCCAGATCGAGTCGGCGCTCGAGACTTTCGTCACGAACTACAACGCCTATCGCGATGCCGTGATAGCGCAGCAGGCGACCAATTCGGATGGCACCGCCTCTTCCAGCGCCGTGCTGTTCGGTGACGGCACCATGCGCGACATCACCAGTCAGCTTGAATCCGCGCTCAACAGCACGGTGGGCGGGCTGACGATGGCCGACCTCGGCCTGTCTTTCAACGACTCGAACGAGCTCGAGCTCGACACCTCGACGCTCTCGGAGATCCTGAGCACGAACCTGAGCGGCGTGACGACGCTCCTGTCGGCGCAGACCACGACCTCGTCGAGCCAGCTCAGCGTCGTCAATACCGGAACCTCGCCGCAATCCTTCACGCTAGACCTGACGGTCGATTCCTCGGGCAATCTCAGCTCGGCCTCGGTCGGCGGAGACTCCTCGCTGTTCACCGTCAGCGGCACCACCATCATCGGCAATGCCGGCACGGCCTATGCGGGCATGGCCTTCACCTACTCGGGAACGACCTCGCAATCGATCACGGTGACGTCGACTTCGGGGATCGCCACTCAACTCTACCAGATCGCCAAGAACGCCTCTTCGAGCACCGGCTCGCTGCAGACGCTGATCACTAACCTGGAAACGCGCGACGACGACCTGCAACAGAAGGTCGACGATATCCAGAGTGCCGCGTCGGCCTATCAGACGCAGTTGGAAGCGCAATATGCGAAATACCAGGCTGCGATCGAGAGCGCGAACAACACGCTGACCTATCTCAAGGCTTTGCTCAACTCCAGCTCGAGTAGTTAATGATGCATAATCCGATGGCGTACATGGCCAATCAGGCCTATCGGGGTGCGGCCACCACAGTGCCGCCGCTCAAGGCGGTGTCGATGCTGCTGGGCGGCGCGATCACGTTTCTTCAGAAGGCACTTGCTTCTCAGGAGGCGCGGCGCTTCGAGGAGGGGCATGAGTATCTGATGAAGGCGACCGCGATCCTGCGCGGGCTCAGTCACAATCTCGATTTCACCAAGGGTGGAGCGGTGGCCGAGCGGCTCTACCAGACCTACAATGCGATGATCCTGGCGAGCCTGCGAGCCTACGGCCGGCCGCATGCCCGCGAGAGTTACCGGCGGATCATCGTGGGCCTGACAGAGCTGCGCGAGGCCTGGGAATTCGTTGACGCGACCGTGCGGACGGCCAAGACCGGGACAGGCGATTCGGCGCAGAAGCGCTGAGCCCTTCGGGCCGGCTTCCGCCGCGACCGGCGCCGGGTTCCTGCGTCCCGTATATCTCCCGCTCGAGCGGTGGTTTCCGTGGCAATTCCGCGGGGCATCGCTGCTCCTGACGCGTCTGGACTGGCGAATTCGGTTTCCGTCGCCTCTGCAATGCTTTATGACAGGCCCCGGGGGTGCGGGACCCGGGCGATGGACGTCACCGAGTTTGAGGATCTGATCGATCGGTTGGGCGAGGACCTGTCCCTCTGGCCCGAAGATCGTCGTTTGTCCGCCGAAGAGCTGCTCGGTCATTCCGCCGATGCGCGCGCCCTGCTCGAAGCGGCACGCGCGCTCCGCAATGCGCTGGCCGCACGGCCGGTGCGGGCGCCTGCCGGACTTGCCGATCGTATCGTCGCCGCCGCCAAACGGACGGTCGATCCCGCCAAGCCCCACGCCCAGGACGAGACCGCGGGCAACTGAGCTTCTCGTTTCACATGCTTCAATGGTTTCGACCTCGAAGCGGACGTTAAGCCCTCGTCGCCTCATTCCGCCCACGGCGGAGCCGTCACAGATGACGTGATCGCTTGGGACAATCCTGTCGCCACATCGTCATGGCCGGGCATAGCCATCCGAAGGACGGCGTTGCTTCCGCTCGCCTATGTCCCGGCCATCCCCGCGTTTGCCCGCGGCACCAAGAACGTGGTGCGCGGGACAAGCCCGGGCATGACGCGCTTTGCGAACGCGCACGCGCAATCGCTCTGCGCGCAAGTGTGGCGAAGGACCGTTCTGCGCCGGCAGATCGACTTGATTTCGTCGTTCCTCTAAGTCGCGCACATACACGGCAGATTTTGCCGCCTCGGAAGGCGCATCGCAGCGCGCGAATCCCCGCCTGAATTCACGCGCCCGCGCGTTTCAACAGCACACAGATTTCAAGCGCAACCCGACGCGTTCGCTAGCCGCGCGTTGCACATGAACCAGGGCTTTTCGATGACCGTTGCCGCGACGACGTCTACTTCGACAGCAACGACGACGACATCGTCGTCGAGCTCCTCATCCACCTCATCATTGACGTCGAACGAGTTCCTGAGCCTGCTCGTCAGCGAGCTTCAGAACCAGGATCCGCTGAACGCGACGTCGACGACGGACTTCATCAACCAGCTTACGTCCTACGCCAATTTCAGCCAGCAGCAGTCGATCAACACCAATCTCAGCGCGCTCGCGAGCTCGTTCTCGAGCCTCGTGACGCTGAACTCGGTCAACTACATCGGCCACACCGTGGAGGCGAAGACCGATACGGCGACGCTGACCAACGGCTCGGCGACGTTCGGCTACTCGCTGTCCTCGACCGCGTCGAACGTTGCGATCACCGTCAAGGATTCGTCAGGCAATACCGTGTGGACCGGTACCGGCACCGGCAATTCCGGCTCCAACACCTTCACCTGGGACGGCAAGGATTCCAGTGGCAACCAGCTCTCCGACGGTGGCCAGTACACGATCTCCGTGACCGCAACGGACTCTGCCGGCAATTCGGTTCTCAACTACACGACGGTCACCGGCACGGTGACCGGCATCGACACCTCGACCTCGACGCCATCGCTCGCGGTGAACGGTGTCTCGGTGAGCGCCGCCAACATCATCGGCGTCACGTCCTGATTTCTTTCGGAGTTCGATCATGAGCCTCAGCGGCGCACTTTCCTCGGCAATCTCCGCGCTCAGCGCGCAGAGCCAGTCCTTGTCGATGATCAGCGACAACATCGCCAATTCCGACACGACCGGCTACAAGACGACGTCTGCGATGTTCGATGACCTCGTCACAGCATCGAGCAACGCCACCTCTTATGCTTCGGGCGGCGTCACCGTGTCCGGCCGGGCCAATATCACCCAGCAGGGCCTGCTGGCCGCGACGTCCAACGCGACCGACGTCGCGATCCAGGGCTCGGGCTTCTTCGTGGCGACCAACGCGACGTCCGGCGGCACGGTTTCCTATACCCGCAACGGTGCCTTCACCATCGACAACGCGGGCTACCTCGAAAACAACGGCTATTATCTCGAGGGCTGGCGCACCGACGCCGATGGCAACGTGACGGGCAATGAATCGGCGAGCAATCTCGAGGCCATCAACACCCAGGTGGCATCGACCAGCGGCAGCGCGACCACCAAGACGACGATTGCGGCGAACCTGCCGTCGGATGCCGCTACGGGCGACACCTATACCAGCTCGATGACGGTCTACGATTCACTGGGCGCGGCCAACTCGATCCAGATCACCTGGACCAAGACCGCCACCAACACCTGGAGTGCGAGCTTTGCCGATCCGACCTCGTCGTCGGACACCACGACCACGACCGGCACGACCAGCGGCACGGTTGCCATCACCTTCAACAGCGACGGCTCGCTGGCGAGCACCAGCCCCAGCCCGGCGACGATCTCGGTGTCGGGCTGGACCGACGGTGCGGCCGACAGCACCATCACACTCGATCTCGGTACGACGGGAGGAACGGACGGGCTGACGCAATACGCTTCGGGCGAAACCACGCCCTCTGTCAACGTCACGAGCATCACCTCGGACGGCCTGTCCTACGGCACGTTGTCGAGCATCGCGATCGGCAAGAACGGCGTGGTCGATGCCACCTATTCCAACGGCAAGACGATCGCGATCTACAAGATCGCGGTGGCGACCTTTGCCGATCCCAATGGTCTGTCCGCCAGCAGTGACCAGATGTATTCGGCGACCGTCACGTCGGGGGATCCGACGCTGCAGGCCTCCGGCGAGAATGGTGCGGGCACGATCTATGGCAGCGAGCTCGAATCCTCCACCACCGACACTTCGAGCCAGTTCTCCAGCATGATCTCGGCGCAGCAGGCCTACTCCGCAGCCTCGCAGGTCATCTCGACCGTCAACAAGATGTACGACACCCTGATCTCGGCGATGAGGTAGGCGATGCGCGGGGAACGGAGCCATGCCGCGGGAGAGGCGTTGCTGCTGCGACTGCGGCGGCTGATCGCACGCGCCCGTACTGCAGGCCGGGAACGCGGAGAATTGCTCGCGCTACTCGACGACATCGAGACCGCACGCCGCGGCCTGATCCGCGAATCCAAGGCAATCGAGGACGAAACACGGCAGACGAGCATGAGAACCACGGCGATCGGCGCCTATTTGCGCGGCGCGCAGATCGGCCGCGGCCGGCGCCATAATTGAGACCACGAAAGCAACGAACATGAAACAGGCTCAAATCACCAGGACAACCACCGTCGAGGGCGACGCGCGCATCAAATCACTGATCGCGCTGATCGACGGCCTGACCGCGCTGGTCGCCGAAGAGAACGCGGAGCTCGCCAAGGGGCTTCCGGCCTCGCGACTGAAGCAGGTCGATGAGAAGAACCGGCTGGCGGAAGTATTCGAAAGAACCGTTGCTGAGTGCGCGGCCGGCTCGACCAGCCTTGATGTCCGCGACCGGATCCTGCGCGAACAGCTCATGGAGCGGATCCTCAAGCTACGCGCGGCGATGGACGAAAATCTGGTGCGCCTGCGCGCGGCGATCGAGGCCAGCAACCGCCGTATCGAGGCGGTGATGCAGGCGATCCGCGAGCAGATCGCCGCGGTGTCGCCCTACGGTGCGTCTGGACGGCTCGCCGCGCGCGCGGTCTCCAGCGGCACCATTCGTCAGGCCTGAGAGCAGGGGAAGGGAAGCCGCCGTGTCGCTCGATATCGCACGATTGATCGCCTTCAGCGGGCTATCGGCCACGCAGGTGCAGATCAGCGTGACGTCGTCGAATATCTCGAACGCCGACACGACGGGCTATACCGAGAAGACCGCAAGCCAGGCGAGCAGCGTCACCAACGGCGTCGGCACCGGCGTCACGGTGACGGGCATTACCTCGAATGTCGACAAGCTGTTGTTGAAGTCGCTGATCTCTGCGACCTCCGACCTCGGATCGGCCGACACGACCAACACCTACCTGACTTCCTTCCAGAAACTCTACGGCTCGACCTCGAGCTCGGACTCATCGTCGACCGGAACGTCGCTTGCCAATTCAATCGCGTCGCTGGAATCCGCGCTGTCGTCGCTCGCCAGCACGCCGAACAGCGCCTCGCTGCAATCCAATGTCGTCAGCGCGCTCGATGACGTCGCGAGCCAGTTGCGTGAGACCTCGAGCGGCATCCAGAAACTACGCTCCAATGCCGACCAGGATATTTCGTCCTCGATCGACGACGTGAACTCGGACCTGCAGCAGATTGCCGACCTCAACGCCGAGATCAAGCAGACCGCGGCGGCCGGCCAGTCGACGGCGGATCTGGAGGACCAGCGCAACACCGCGCTGCAGGACGTCGCCTCCAAGATGAATGTCAACTACTACACGGCCTCAAACGGCGATCTCCAGATCTACACGACGTCCGGCCAAGCGCTGGTCGACAGCACCGCGCATACGATCAGCTATACGACGGCGGCGAACGTCTCCTCATCGACCGTCTACAGCGCCGGCTCGTCGTCCAGCGGCTTCAGCGCCATTACCGTGAACGGGGTCGACGTAACCTCGCAGATCACCGGCGGCGACATCGGGGCCCTGATCACGCTGCGCGACAAGACCCTGCCGGCCGCGCAGTCCCAGCTCGACCAGATCGCCCAGCAGTTCGCCTCGGCAATGAATGGCGTGTCGAACAGCGCCTCGTCAGTGCCGCCGCCAACCAGCCTCACCGGCACCACCAGCGTGACCAGCGCGACGGCGCTATCCGCGACAGGCACGGTGCGGCTTGCGGTCACGGATCAGAGCGGCAATCTGGTCTCCTACAGCGATCTCGATCTGTCCTCTTATTCCACCGTGGGAGACCTCGTCACCGCCATCAACGGCATCTCCGGGCTTTCGGCGTCCATCGATTCAAATGGTCATCTGACGATCACGTCGACCAACTCCAGCGACGGCGTCGCGATCAACGAGATGACGAGTTCGGTAGGAAGCTCGAGCGAGGGGTTTTCGGAGTATTTCGGTCTCAACGATCTGGTGACGGGCACCAGCGCGTCCGATATCGCGGTCAACAGCAGCATCCTCTCCGGCACCGATGAGCTGCAGCTTGCGACGCTGGATTCGTCATCCAGCCTGACCGTCGGCAGCCAGGTTCTGTCGTCGGGCTCGGCGACGGTGGTCAACGACTTCTACGACGCGCTGACGGATTCGCGGACATTCGGGTCGTCCGGCGGGCTGGCGGCGACCACCGGCTCGTTCGCCGATTATGCCGCGGCGATCGTCTCCGATGTCGCGAGCAAGTCCTCCCAGGCCTCCACCAACTACACTGCCAAAGAGACCGCGCAGTCGACCTATGCGAGCTCGCTGTCATCGCAATCGGGCGTCAATCTCGATGAGGAATCGGCGCGCCTGAGCACGCTGCAAAACAAGTATACGGCGGCCTCCGCACTGATCCAGGCCATCAACACCATGTATTCGGCGCTGCTGAGCGCCGTGCAGTCGTCCTAAGGCGGGAGAGGGTCCATGGTCGCGATGCGGGTGGCCACTTTCGCGCAGTCGAGCACGATGATCGCGGATGCGCTGCGCGTTCAGGCCGTCATGGCCAACGAGCAGATCCAGGAATCATCGGGCGTCATCTCGACCGATTTCGGCGGCTATGGCTCGACCGCGCAGCACGTGGTCAACCTTCAGGTCTCGGTGACACGGGCGCAGTCCTACATCGACGCGGCGACGCTCGCCGACAGCAAGGTGCAGGTGATGTATTCCGCGGTCGGCTCGATGGCCGACATCATCACCCAGCTCCGCTCCCAGCTCAGCGCTGCTTCGACCGGGAGTTCGACGGAGAGTGACTCGGTGATCTCTTCGGCACAGCAGATGCTGGGCGAGATGGGATCGCTGCTCAACACGCAATATGACGGCCAGTACGTGTTTGCCGGAGGCAAGACGGAGACGGCGCCGGTCGACCTCACGAGCTTCGCCACTGGCACGGGATCCACCACGACGGCTGATACCAGCTATTATGTCGGTGACAGCGAGATCGCCTCGGTCCGCGTTGCGACCGACCAGAGCGTGTCCTACGGCGTGACGGCGGACAATTCGGCCTTCGAAGAGGTGATGCGCGTCCTCAAATTCGTCGCCAACAGCTCCTCGCTATCGTCATCGGAAATCACCAGCGCGCTGGATCTGGCGAGCGCGGCGCTGGACGATACCGCCGCGGTGCAAGCAAAGCTCTCGAGCGCCGCATCCTCGATCGAGACGGCGAGCGCGCGCCAGAGCGACTACAAGAGTTATGCCGAAACGCTCGGGAGCGATCTCACGAGTGTGGATGTCGCGGCCATCACGGCGCAGCTCTCGACCTACCAGTCCCAGCTCACCGCGTCCTATTCGGCGCTCGCAAAAATCCTGGGCATGAATCTCGCGAGCTACCTGAAATAGACGCCGTTATTCCGCGGTAATCTTCTCCATGGCCATTGCACGCAGCCTAGCGCGCTGGATCTTGACGCCGTTGGCGCTGTCGGTGACGGGAAAGGCGGCGACGAAGTAGATGCGTGCGGGAACCTTGTAGCCGGCCAGCCGCTCGCGCAAGCGCGCGATCAGCGCGGCCTCCTGCGGCTGCTCTTTTGCCGGGATCACGAAGGCGGCGCAGCGGGCTTGTCCGTTCAGATCGACGGCGACGACCTGCGCATCGGCAACGCCGGCGCAGGACTTCAACTCGTCCTCGATCTCGCCGGGCGCGACGAGGAAGCCGCCGAGCCGCATGGCGTCGCCCGCACGCGTTTCGTAGACGAAGGAGCCGTCGGTGCGCAGCCTCCCGATATCGCCCGTGCGGAAGAAGCCGTCTTCGGTGGTTGCGTCGCGCGTCGCCTGCGGATTCTTGAAATAACCAAGGAAGCACGACGGTGCGCTGATCTCAATCTCGCCGGAGACGCCGGGTCCCACCAGCTTGCCGCTGTCCGCATCGCGCACCCGCACGCGAGCCTCCGGCGACATCGGCCAGCCGCCGCCTTCGATGCGGTCTCTGAAGCTGGCATCGCGCCGGCCGATCGAGAACAGGGCCTGCACTTCGCTTGACCCATACAGGCCGAACAGCGGCAGGCCCCGCGCCTCGGCCTCCGCCGCAAACTCGCGCCAACCCGGCTGGAACGCGGCGAAGCCGAACACTTCCGTGTGTGGGAACGGCCGTGGCGCATCGGTAAGCGCGAGGATGCGGCGGAACATCTCGTCGGAGCCGAAGCAATGCGTGATCCCGTGCTCGCCGAGGATCTTGAGCGCCGGCTCGGCCTCGAAAGCATCGAGCACGTGGATGGTGACGCCGGCCGCGAGAAAGGCGAGCAGGCCCGTCATCCCGAACGTGCCGCAGAAGGGCAGCATCGCGAGCAGTGAATGGCGCTGCGGCGCTAGCGCGAGCGCGCTGGCGATCCCCGCCGCATGCATAGCCAGTGTCGCTTGCGAATGCGCCACCAGTTTCGGCCCCTTGGTCGTACCCGAGGTGGTGTAGAGCAGCACCGGCAGGTCGACGTCGCCGCGTGATGGCGCAGCCGGATGAGGAGTCTCGAAGGCATCGAAGCGCACGCCGGGCCATTGGGCCGGAATCGTATCCGCGCCGACCACGGCGAGCTTTTCAAGCGCTGGTACATCGCTCTCTGCGATACCGGCGAGAATGGCGGCAAAGTCGATCGAGCGGAACGCTGTCTCCATCACCAGAAGCTTCGCACCGGAGAGCCGCAGGAGGTGGGCGACGTCCGCGCTGCGGTAGCGCGTGTTGACCGCGGCAATGATTGCGCCAAGTCGGGCGGCAGCGAACAGCAGCGCAATCCATTCGATGCGGTTGACCAGCCAGACCGCGACGACATCGCCTTTGCCGATGCCTTGCGCGGCGAGCCAAGCTGCAGTCTGGTCGATCCTGCCTGACAATTCGGCGCGCGGGACAGGCGTACCGTCAAACACCAGCGCGGGATCGGAGAAGGTCTCGATCCCAATCAGCGATTGCAGCGAGCGATCGTTGGGGCGCATGGCTACCCGCAGTAACCCGATCGCGCAAAACTGTCTACTTGGTGCCGAACATCCGGTCGCCGGCATCGCCCAGGCCCGGTACGATATAGCCGTGGTCGTTCAGCCGCTCGTCGACGGCGGCGGTCCAGATCGGCACGTCCGGATGCTCCGACTGGAACTGCGCGATACCTTCCGGGGCGGCCAGCAGGCAGACGAAGCGGATGTCGCGAGCGCCGCGGGCTTTGAGCAGGGACGCGCCGGCACAGGCGGAGTTGCCGGTCGCCAGCATCGGGTCCATCAGGATCACGGTGCGGTCGGAGAGGTCCTGCGGCGCCTTGAAGTAGTACTCCACCGCCTGCAACGTCGCGGGATCGCGATAGAGCCCGATATGGGCGATGCGGGCGGATGGCATCAACGCCAGCATGCCGTCGAGGAATCCGACGCCGGCGCGCAGGATCGGCGCCAGCGTGAGCTTCTTGCCGGCGATTTTCGGTGCCTGCATCGGCGAGATCGGCGTCTCGATTTCCACGAGCTCTAGCGGCAGGTCGCGCGTCACCTCGTAGCACAAGAGCATGCCGATCTCGTTCAGGATCTCGCGAAAGCTCTTGGTCGAGCGGTCCTTTTCCCGCATTAGCGAGAGCTTGTGCTGGACCAGGGGGTGATCGACGACGTGGACGTTGCTGCTACCCATGGCAACCGCTCTACACGGTTCCCCGAGCTTGCGCCAGATCGCCCGCAGCGTTTTCCCTGCGCACGAACTGCCTAACCAGCGGGCATCGCGACCGAGGTCCTCGCCCGGTTGCTGGCCTCGTAGTCTGGCCTAGACGCCCAATCCGCGCGCGATCAGCGTGATCACGAGCGTCAGAATGCCGCCCCAGACCAGGCTCAAGGTCAGGGTCAAGATGGTGACCGTGACGGCGTGCTCGAGATTTGCCTTCGTGGGCTGCATCTCAATCGTCCAATGCGGGGGCAGGCGGCGCGCCAACGCGCGTGCCGAGAAAGAGAGCTCCCATCAGCGCGACCATGATGATGATCTTGCGTTCAATCATTTCACGCGTTCTCCGCTATCATGCGGCGAGGCGCGCCAGACGGCGTCTGGCTTGACCAATCCACGGGGCCAGTTGAGCGGCGAAAGGATTGCCGTCGTTCTCGATATCAAGCTCGAACGTTTCGGATGGAAACACGAGCGCGCATTGCGCCGGTCGGCTCTGCCGATGTGCAAATTCCACCGCGGAGCTCTTGAACAGGAAGACCCCGCCAACGCGTCCCCTGGCCTCGCGGGCGACCCAGAGGCCGGTCGCGTTGCGGCCGATGAAGAAGGCGGGGATGGAGGCGCTGACGATATTGGGATCGAGCGGCTGGAGCGCAGTCGTCGGCTCGGATGCCCGCTTTGCCTGCGGAGGCTGAGACGGGAGATGCGCAGCTTGAAGGGCGATCGTGGCCATGGCGGCCTCCTCAGACATCTCCAAGGTCATGATCGTCTACCATGCCGGTCAAGCGTGGAAGCGCCAGACATAGATTGCGGTCTTCAGTGCGATGAGCGCAGTGAGCACGCCACTCGCCGAGAGTACGGCGAGCACGCGCAAAGCGTGGCGTTTGAGCTGGGACTTCCGCGCCTTCGAGATCCGCGCCGAGCGTTCCGCCCAGTCAAAGGGCCGTTCTAAGCCATGTGTCAGCATCGACATTTGATGGGTCCTTGTCCGTGCCAGGGCGAGATGGCCGCTCCAATCTACCTCGTATGATGTTCATCGCGGCGTAGGATTGCGAGACGAACGCCGAGGCCGCCGCATAGGAATGTCATAAAGATGCCGTTCGTCGCGCCGGCAGCCCTCTGAACAGGTCGCGGTTCCGCTTTGGTCGTGCCGCGGGCGGAGCAGCATTCGCTGTTCCGACAGCCGCGGCGAAGGCGAGGCGCAGGCGCGGTTCACCGATTTGGTCGCAAAAGCATTTCAGGATGGCGTCTGCATTCTGCTGCTGCCCAGTGATCGCCGCGCAGAGCTGGGAGCTGGTTCGGCGGAAGAAATGCAGCGAGTCTTCGGAATCTCGACGCCCAAACCGGTCGAGTTCCGCAGCGAGAGCCGCAACGTTGAGCCTGTCACCGTCGTTGCGCGTCACCGCAAAGCGCAGTACCGCCAACTGCCAGGCGTGGAGCAGCCTGCGCGGTTCCTTGGCTGATAGCGGCGAACGCATGCGATATCCGGCTGGTCTGCGAAACGTCAGGTTCCGACGCCGTCGATCAATTCTTCATCGGCGATTGCGGCGAATGCTCTTGCGACATCCGCTTGGGCTGCGTCGTCGAGCGGTACGATCGGCAACCGCGTGTCTGGCCGCATGAGGCCGAGCAGACTCAGCGCGCATTTGAGGGCCGCGGGACTTTCCTTCGAAAGACAGGACACGAGGGGACCGAGACGCGTGTGCAGATAGCGGGCGGATTGCAGGCGGCCCTGTCTGACCTGCGAAAAGATCGTCCGGCAGAGATCAGGGGCGATGTTGGCGACCTCCGACATCGCGCCGCCGCCGCCACTCGCGATGAAGCCGAAGGCGGTTGCGTCGTCGCCGGACAGCAGTCGGAAGACGGCAGGCAAAAGCCCGCTGAGGCGCGTCAGCCGGGAGATGTCGCTGCTGCCATCGCGCAAGCCGACGAACTGGCTGTTCTCGGCAAGGCGCGCGAGCGTGTCGTCGGCGAGGGGGCGCAGCGTGCGCGAGGGAATATCGTGCAGAATGATCGGCAGGCCGGTCGCGTCCGCGATCGCCCGGAAATGTGCGAGCATGCCTTGCTGCATCGGCTTGTTGTAGTACGGCACGACCGACAGGACTGCGTCCGCGCCAGCGGCTTCCGCCCGACGGGTGAGCTCGATGGCATGATCGGTTGCGTTCGCAACGGCGCCGGCGATGATCCTGCATCGACCGCGCGCGACATCGACCGCAGCGCGGATGATCAGCTCCTGCTCGGCCGCCGTCAGCGTTGGAGCTTCGCCAGTCGTCTCACAAACCAGGAGCGCCGGAGCACCGGCCGCGATCTGGCGCTCGCAGAGCATTGCGAAAGCCTTGAGATCGACGAGGCCTGCCGCGTTGAACGGGGTCGGCAGATCAGGGATATAGCCGGCGAGCCAGACGGACGGAGGGACGAGCATGGTTAGGGGACCTCACGCCGCGCGGTCCATCTGAGCGAGGCCTTGTCGCCGCGCAGACAGAACCAGCCCTTGATGGCACCTCACGCCCGCTTCGATCCGGAAGCCGAGCTGTTCGAGCTTCTTGCGGATCTTGAGTGCGAAACCGCTTTCGCCCGCCTTGATGCGAACCGCAATTGTCGCTGCGGCACTCAGGGAAGGGGCGATTTGCGCAAAGGCGCTTTCAAATTCGTCGATCGATTCCTGGACGGTGATGAGACCGACGGCGCATGTCGCCTTGCGCAGGCGAAACGTCGACGGGAATCCAATCCGGACAAAGCCGCGCCGCCGCAGGGCGAGATACAGGCTGGTACTGCCCTGGCCCGCGACGATCGCACGATGGAGGTTGGAAAGATGCGTAAGCGCGATCGTGGTCTCGACGACCTGATCGTGCTCGGGGGTAACTGAATGGAGCTGGAGCATTTGGATACTCTCTGGGAAGATCTGCGTTCCGTCAGGCGGCGCGCCGGTCGGCGGCCACTTGCGGCGTGCGGTTCATGTCGAGCTCGATCTCACGAGGCAGTTCGACGATGGTTTCGATATGATGTCCGTTCTCGAACAGCGCGTACTTGATCGCTTGGGCGCGGCTGACGAAGAGCCCGCCATAGAGGCCGTCCTGTTCCTGGGCGACCCACTGTCCCCTGCGATTCCGGCCGATGAAGACAACAGTTGAAGGCGAGCTGCACGACGGAGGTTCGACGAGTTTCACGTTAGAATTCCTTCTGGTCGACGCAAATGCGCACCCTCCGACGGAGGCTGTCCGCTTCCGACGAATATTGGGAGAATTCGTTGCGGGCACGCTTTGCGTGGCTTGTCCCGCTAATATCTCGGCTTGCGAATATGATTTCGAGGGCGGCCGCGGGGCGATCTTGTAGGAACGTTATAAAGTCGGGGGAGAACGGTCTTCAGACTGCTTCGACAAGACCGACGACATGCACCAGCGCAAACAATGCGCCGAACGCGACCGCCTCGTCCCAATGATTAAGGCGCGTGCGGAACGGTGGCTCGCGCTTGATCAGCCCGACGAGTACGCACAGGATGATCGCCATCCAGAGCAGGGCAGTGAGGCTCTTGCCGAAGCCGACGCTGCTGAACGCAGCAAAGCAGCCGAGCAGCGCGGCCCGCACGAGAAAGCGCACGAGCACCTTGGGTGTGCTCAGCGCGTGTGGCATGTCTGGCGATCGCGACAAGGTTCGGTGCACCCGACTGCGAGCTAGCCGAAATGATCGCAGTTGACCGGTTCGTACAGCTGACTCGCGGCCTGGCGAACGGACGGAACGCTTGGCCGGGTCTTTTCCGCACTTAGCATCTGCGCCTCTACAACAACCGAGAGCAGAGCGAGAGCGAGATCGGCGTGCTGCGCCTCGACCGAGTTCTCCAGCCAATCCGGCAACTCGCGTTCGCGCGAGAGCGCGCAATACCATTCGCCATCGTCATAGGCGATGCGGCGGACCTGCCACACTGGCAATTCGAGTTCCAGGAGCACGAGCGCAGCATCGGCCCAGGCTTCGGCATCGATCAGGCGCGACAGCCGTGCGGTTCGTTCGCTCTGCCCGAGCGAAGGGAAACGGCGGCAGGCCTTGTCGATGAGGTCGAGCATCAGGGGCCGCGTGACCGCCTGCGCTCTGCGAAGCCGCTCGCCGAGCGAGGCCGGATCGAAATTTTGCAGAACGGAAGACATGACGGCGTCTCGATCATGGGCCGGTTGCGGGTCCGCAGCCGATGCCATCAAGATCGCGGGAGGGGCATTTGAAAGCGAGATGGGGCAGGGGAGAGAAATATAGGGATTTCATAAAGATCGGAGCGGGCCGCGTAAGGGGTCCGTAGCTTCTCCAAACTCACAATCGTCGTCCCGGCGCGCCAGGACGACAGCGTGATTTGTGACGCCGGCCAGCGCGCCAGCCAGACACCTGTAGAACTGCCAGAGCTCCACGCCGCGCTCGGCCTTTATGAGATTCCTATATCGTCGCCATAGCCTCCATCTCGAAAACCTATGCCTCGGGTGGCACTTGTCGGCCTGACAGCGCGGCATCCGTATCCGGACTGCGCTTGGATGCATAGGGATACTCTCATGCTCGATATCATCATGCTGGCGTTGGCTTCGGCCTTCTTCGCGCTCGCGATCGGCTACACCTACGCCTGCGAACGGCTCTGACGGGAGCTTGACCATGCTCTTCGATTATTCGCTCGCCGCGGTCGTCTCGCTGGGCCTTCTCTTCTACCTCACTTATGCGTTGCTGCGGCCCGAGCGGTTCTGACGGTGCTTCTGCTGCTCAAACTGCTGCTGGCGGACGCTCTGCTCGTCGCGCTTCTGCTTACGTTGCTTCCACCGCTTCTGCACGGAAGGCGAGTCCTCAAAGGTTAATGCCATGACTGTCATCGGTTGGCTCCAGATCATTCTGTTCTGCGTCATCATCCTCGCCCTGACCAAGCCGCTCGGCTGGTACATGACCCGCGTCTTCAATGGTGAGCGCACCTTCCTGTCGCCCGTGCTGCGCCCGGTCGAGGCCGGGCTCTACTGGATCTCCGGCGTGGACGAGAAGCGGGAGCAGCATTGGCTGACCTATACGGTCGCGATGCTGCTATTCCACATCGGCGGCTTCCTCATCATCTATGCCGTAATGCGGCTCCAGGCCGTGCTGCCGTTCAACCCGGCCGGTCAGTCGGCGGTCGCGGAGGATTTGTCCTTCAACACCGCCGTCTCCTTCATCACCAACACCAACTGGCAGAACTACGGCGGCGAGAGCACGGTATCGTATCTCGTGCAGATGCTGGGCCTGACGCACCAGAACTTCCTGTCGGCAGCGACCGGCATCGCGCTTGCCGTGGCGCTGATCCGCGGCTTTTCGCGCGCGTCGATGCGCACCATCGGCAATTTCTGGGTCGATGTCACGCGCTGCACCCTATATGTGCTGCTGCCGATATGCATCGTCTATGCGCTGTTCCTGGTTTCGCAGGGCATGCCTCAGACGCTTGGCGACTATGTCGAGGCGACCACGCTCGAAGGAGCCAGGCAGACCATCGCGGTCGGCCCGGTGGCGTCGCAGGTTGCGATCAAGATGCTCGGCACCAATGGCGGCGGCTTCTTCAACGCCAATGCGGCGCATCCCTTCGAGAACCCGACCGCGCTGTCGAACTTCGTGCAGATGATTTCGATCTTTGCGTTGGGTGCTGCACTTACCAACGTGTTCGGCCGCATGGTCGGCAACCCGCGCCAGGGCTGGGCGATCCTCGCCGTGATGGGCGTCTTGTTCGTCGCAGGTGTCGCGGTGACCTATTGGGCCGAGGCCAACGGCACCTCAACCCTGCAGGCGCTGGGTCTCACCGGAGGTAACATGGAGGGCAAGGAGGTTCGCTTCGGCATCGTCGCATCCTCGTTGTTCGCCGTGATCACCACGGCCGCGTCCTGCGGCGCCGTCAACGCCATGCATGACAGCTTCACCGCGCTTGGCGGCATGATCCCGCTGATCAACATGCAGCTCGGCGAGATCATCGTCGGCGGCGTGGGCGCCGGCCTCTATGGCATGTTGCTGTTCGTGGTGATCGCGATCTTCGTCGCGGGGCTCATGGTTGGCCGCACGCCGGAATATGTCGGCAAGAAGATCGAGGCGCGCGAGGTCAAGATGGCGATGCTCGCGATCCTGGTGCTGCCCCTGATGTATCTCGGCTGGACCGCGGTTGCCGTGGTGTTCCCGCCGGCGGTAGCCTCGATGGCGAACGCGGGGCCGCACGGCTTCACCGAGGTGCTCTACGCTTACACCTCGGCGACCGGCAACAACGGTTCGGCCTTCGCGGGCCTCACCGGCAACACCTTCTTCTACAACCTGACGCTCGCCAGTGCGATGTTCGTAGGTCGGTTCTTCATGATCATCCCCGCAATGGCGATCGCCGGTTCGCTGGCGGGGAAGAAGACTCATCCGCCGTCAGCCGGCACGTTCCCGACCACGGGCGGGCTGTTCGTCGGCCTGGTCGTCGGCGTCATCCTTATCATTGGCGGCCTGACCTTCTTCCCGGCGCTCGCGCTCGGACCCATCGTCGAGCATCTCGCGATGAACGCCGGCAACGTCTTCTGATCGAATTGTCTGGAGTGACCTCCATGGAAACCATGAAACTGCAAAAGCGCGCTTCCGTCTCGGCGATGCTCGATCCGAAGATCGTTGTGCCCGCGGTTCGCGCGTCCATCACCAAGCTCGATCCACGGGTCATGATCAAGAACCCCGTGATGTTCGTGGTCGAGATCGTCGCGGCGCTCACGACCGTCATCTTCCTGCGCGACCTCCTCACCGGCGGGGCGGGCCTCGGGTTCACCTTCCAGATCATCCTCTGGCTGTGGTTCACGGTGCTCTTCGCCAATTTTGCGGAGGCGGTGGCGGAAGGCCGCGGCAAGGCGCAGGCGGATTCGCTTCGCAAGACCCGCACGGAAAGCCAAGCCAAGCTGCTGACCGGCTCCGACCAGACCTTCAAGCTGGTGCCTGGCACCAGCCTCAAGGTCGGCGATGTCGTGCTGGTCGAGGCCGGTGATACGATTCCCTCCGATGGCGAAGTGATCGAGGGCGTCGCATCGGTCAACGAGGCTGCCATCACCGGTGAATCCGCGCCCGTGATCCGCGAATCCGGCGGCGACCGCTCGGCGGTGACCGGCGGCACACAGGTGCTGTCCGACTGGATCCGCGTCCGCATCACGGCCGCGCAGGGCTCGACCTTCATCGACCGCATGATCAAGCTGGTCGAGGGCGCCGAACGGCAGAAGACGCCGAACGAGATCGCGCTCAACATCCTGCTCGCAGGCCTCACCATCATCTTCGTGTTCGCCACCGTCACCATTCCGAGCTACGCGGCCTATGCAGGCGGCTCGATCTCGGTGATCGTGCTGGTCGCGCTGTTCGTGACGCTGATTCCGACCACGATCGGCGCGCTGCTCTCGGCGATCGGCATCGCCGGCATGGACCGCCTGGTGCGCTTCAACGTGCTGGCGATGTCCGGCAGAGCCGTCGAGGCCGCCGGCGACGTCGATACGCTCCTGCTTGACAAGACCGGCACCATCACGCTCGGCAATCGCCAGGCGACTGCGTTCCGCCCCGTGCGCGGCGTGACCGCGCAGGAGCTCGCTGACGCAGCCCAGCTCGCCTCGCTCGCCGACGAGACGCCCGAGGGGCGATCGATCGTCGTGCTGGCGAAGGAGAAATACGGCATCCGCGGCCGTGACATGGCCGAGCTGGGCGCCACCTTCATCCCGTTCACGGCGCAGACCCGCATGAGCGGCGTCGATGCGGGTGGCATATCGGTGCGAAAAGGTGCGGTCGACGCCATGCTCAACTATGTCGGCGGTGGTGCGCCGCTGGTCGCCTCGGGCAACACGGCACGCGCGATGCAGCCGGCCCCGCTCTCGGAGGTCGGACGCGAGATCCAGGCCATCGCGGATGAGGTGTCGAAGTCCGGCGGTACACCGCTGGCGGTCGCCAAGGACGGTCGCCTGCTGGGCATCGTCCAGCTCAAGGACATCGTCAAGGGGGGCATCCGCGAGCGCTTTGCGGAACTTCGCCGCATGGGCATCCGCACCATCATGATCACTGGCGATAATCCGATGACCGCAGCCGCGATCGCCGCGGAAGCCGGCGTCGATGACTTCCTTGCGCAGGCGACACCCGAGGACAAGCTCAAGCTGATCCGCGACGAGCAAGCCAAGGGCAAGCTGGTTGCGATGTGCGGCGACGGCACCAACGATGCGCCGGCGCTAGCGCAGGCAGATGTCGGCGTCGCCATGAACACGGGCACGCAGGCTGCACGCGAGGCCGGCAACATGGTCGACCTCGATTCCAACCCGACCAAGCTGATCGAGGTAGTCGAGATCGGCAAGCAGCTTTTGATGACGCGCGGTGCGCTGACGACCTTCTCGATCGCCAACGACGTCGCGAAATATTTTGCGATCATCCCCGCGATGTTCCTGGCGTTCTACCCGCAGCTCAACGTGCTCAACGTGATGAACCTGTCGAGCCCGCAAAGCGCCATCCTGTCGGCGATCATCTTCAACGCACTGATCATCATCGCGCTGATTCCATTGGCGCTGAAGGGCGTCGCCTATCGCGCAGTCGGCGCCGGTGCGCTCCTGCGCCGTAACCTGATGGTCTACGGCCTGGGAGGCATCATCATTCCCTTTATCGGCATCAAGGCGATCGATCTCGTGGTCACCGCCCTGCACCTTGCTTGAGATCGTCATTGCGAGGAGCGGAGCGGCGACGCGATAGGCCGTCACCACCGGAGACATTTCTGGATTGCTTCGCTTCGCTTCGCTCGCAATGACCGAGAATAGGAGAGACATCATGCTCAGAGAAATCCGCCCCGCCATCGTCCTGCTGGTCGCGCTGACCGTCATCACGGGACTGGCCTATCCGCTCGCGATGACCGGAATTGCCGGCGTGCTCTTCCCGACGCAGGCACAGGCCAGTCTGGTCGAGAAGGACGGCAAGGTCATCGGCTCCGCCCTGATCGGGCAGGAGTTCAAGGAGGACAGATATTTCCATGGTCGCCTGTCGGCGACGCTCGCGCCGGACCCGAATGATTCGACCAAGACGGTGTCAGCGCCCTACAACGCTGCCAATTCCGGCGGCTCCAACCTCGGTCCGACCAGCAAGGCGCTGGCCGATCGGCTCAAGGAAGATGTGGACAAGCTGAAGGCCCAGAATCCGGGCCAGCCGGTGCCGATCGACCTCGTCACGACGTCCGCCAGCGGTCTCGACCCGCACATCTCGCCCGAAGCCGCCCAATTCCAGGTGCCGCGGGTCGCCAAGGCGCGCAGTATGCCGGAGGAACAGCTCAGGCAGATCGTGGCCGCCAATACCGAAGGCCGCCTGTTGGGCCTGATCGGCGAGCCCCGGGTCAACGTGCTGGCGTTGAACCTAGCGCTCGATCAAGCCGCCAAGTAGCGGCCTAGGCTCCCCCTGGCCGGGTGACTATAATGCGCTGATGGTCCGAGAGCGCCGCGATCCCGAACAACGTCCTTCGCCCGAGGCGCTGCTGCAAGCGGCGCGCCGGGAGGAGAGCGCGAGCGGCAAGCTCAAGATCTTCGTCGGCGCCGCGCCCGGCGTCGGCAAGACCTATGAGATGCTGCAAAGCGCGCACGCCAAGCGCAAGGCGGGCATCGACGTCGTCGTCGGTTTCGTCGAGACCCATGGCCGCGCGGAGACCGAAGCGCTGCTTCGCGGGCTTGAAGTCATCCCGCGCAAGAAATTCGACTATCGTGGGCAGGTTTTGGAGGAGATGGACCTCGACGCGGTGATCGCGCGCCGGCCGCAAATCGCCCTCGTCGACGAACTCGCCCACACCAACGTGCATGGAAGCCGACATCCCAAGCGCTATCTCGACGTCGAAGAGCTACTCTCGAACGGCATCGACGTCTACACCGCCGTCAACATCCAGCATATCGAAAGCCTGAATGACGTCGTCGCGCAGATCACCCATGTGCGAGTGCGCGAAACAGTGCCGGATTCGGTGTTCGATCGTGCCGACGCGATCGAGCTGATCGACCTCACGCCCGATGATCTGATCCAGCGGCTGAAGGAGGGCAAGGTCTATGTGCCCAAGCAGGCCGAGCGGGCGCTGGAGCATTATTTCTCGCCGGGCAATCTCACGGCGCTGCGTGAGCTGGCACTGCGGCGCACGGCCGAGCGCGTCGACGAGCAGCTCCTCACTCATATGCAGGCCAACGCCATCGCCGGTCCCTGGGCCGCGGGCGAGCGTATCCTGGTATGCGTCAGCGAGGACCCGCGCGCGGCGGGCCTCGTGCGCTACACCAAGCGGCTGGCCGACCGGCTGCACGCGCCATTCACGGCGATCTCGATCGAGACGCGGCGATCGCTTCAGCTCTCGGACGCGGAGCGCGACCGGCTCGCCGATACGCTGCGGCTCGCCGAATCGCTCGGTGGCGAGGCTCTGACCATCCCCGGCGTCGGCCGTCGCATCGCCGACGACGTCATCAACTTTGCTCAAGGCAACAACGTCACGCAGATCGTGATCGGCAAGTCGACGCGATCGCGCTGGTTCGAGATGACGCGTGGCTCGGTGGTGCACGACCTCGTGCGGCGCTCCGGCAACATCACCGTGCACGTCATTTCCGGCGACGAATTACAAGGTGAGGCGGCGCCGAAAACAGCGGTGCAGACGGCGGCCCGCACGGAGCCGTTCGATCCGCGCCCCTATCTCAAGGCGCTCGGGATCGCTCTGCTTGGACTTGGCGCGGCCGAGCTGATCCAGCCGTATTTTGGCATCGAGAATGTCGATCTCGTGCTGCTGACGGCGGTGGTTGCGGTCGCGGTGCGTTACGGTCTCTGGCCGTCACTGCTCGCCACCGTCGCGGCGTCGCTCTCGTACAACTTCTTCTTTCTGCCGCCGATCTATGCCTTCACGATCACCGATCCGACAAACGTCGCTGCTTTCGTCCTGTTCATGGTGGTTGCGATGCTGGTGTCCAATGTCGCGGCTCGCGTGCGCACCCAGGCCGATACCGCGATCGGGCGCATCAGGATGACCGAGCAACTCCATGCCTTCAGCCGCAAGCTGGCGGGCACCGCGACGCTCGACGATGTCTTGTGGGCGACGGCCTACCAGATCGCGCTGATGCTGAAGGTGCGCGTGGTACTGTTGTTGCCGGAGGAGGGGCTGTTGACGGTCAAGTCCGGCTATCCGCCGGAGGATGAGCTCGACCAGGCTGACCTTGCTGCGGCCAATTGGGCCTGGAGCAACGACCGGCCCGCCGGCCGCGGCTCCGACACGCTGCCCGGCGCAAAGCGCCTGTTCCTGCCGATGCGCACCGGGCGCGGCCCGATCGGTGTGATCGGCATCGACAATGACCGCACCGGCCCGCTGCTCACGCCCGATCAGCGCCGCCTGCTCGACGCGCTGGTCGACCAGGGCGCGCTCGCGATCGAGCGCGTGCTGCTGGTCGAGGATATGGATCGCGTCAAGCGCACGGTCGAATCCGAGCGGCTGCGCTCGGCGCTGCTCACCTCGATCTCGCACGACCTGAAAACGCCGCTCGCCTCCGTGCTTGGGGCGGCCTCGACCATGCGTGACCTCGCCGGCGCCCTGTCCGATACCGAGAAGCGCGACCTGCTGGCAACCGTGATCGACGAATCCGAGCGGCTCAATCGCTTCATCGCCAATCTGCTCGACATGACCAAGCTCGAATCCGGCGCGATCGTGCCGAACACGGCGCTGCACGACGTCGGCGAAATCGTCGGCAGTGCGCTGAGGCGGGCGAGCAAGATCCTGACGCGCCACAAGGTCGATCTCCGGCTCGCCGCCGATCTGCCGATGCTCGAGCTCGATGCCGTGCTGTTCGAGCAGGTGCTGTTCAACCTGCTCGACAACGCGGCAAAATATTCGCCGCCGGATACCACCATCGCGATCCGCAGCCAGCGTGACAAGGATCGTGTCGTGCTGGAGGTCGCCGACGAAGGCGAGGGCATCCCGCCGGGCGAGCTCGAGAGCGTGTTCGACAAGTTCTATCGCGTGCAGAAGGGCGATCATGTCCGGCCCGGCACGGGGCTCGGTCTTGCGATCTCCCGCGGCTTCGTCGAGGCGATGCGCGGCACGATCACGGCGACGAACCGCGGGGATCGCAGCGGAGCGATGCTGACCATTCGCCTGCCGATCCCCGCGCAGACCAACGCATTGGACACCGCTGCATGAGCGCACCATCGATCAAGGTTCTGATCATCGACGACGAGCCGCCCATCCGTAAATTGCTGCGGATGGGGCTGACCACGCAGGGCTATGACGTCCTGGAAGCGTCGAACGGCAAGACCGCGCTGGAAAAGCTCACCGAGGAGCCGGCGCTGATCATCCTCGATCTCGGCCTGCCCGATATCCAGGGCCACGAACTGCTCCGTACTATCCGCGCGCGCAACGAGAGCGTGCCGATCGTGGTGCTGTCGAGCCGCGGCGACGAGGCCGGCAAGGTGCAGGCGCTCGATCTCGGGGCCGACGACTATCTGACAAAACCGTTCGGCATGGACGAGCTCTTGGCGCGGCTGCGTGCCGCGCTTCGGCACCAGCTCCAGGTCCAGGGCGAGCGCCCGGTGTTTCGCGCCGGCGATCTCTCCGTCGATCTCGTTCGCCGCATCGTCAAGGTCGGTGAGCGCGAAGTGAAGCTGTCGCCGAAGGAATATGATCTGCTGCGCGTGCTCGTGCAGCACGCCGGCAAGGTGCTGACGCACCGGTTCCTGCTGAAAGAGCTATGGGACGAGCTGACCGATGCGCAATACTTGCGCGTCTATGTCCGCCAGCTTCGCCAGAAGATTGAGGCCGATCCCGAGCGGCCGCAATATGTGCTGACCGAGACGGGGATCGGGTACCGGTTGAAGGCGGGGGATTGAGTCAGCTGCCCGGGCATCAGACTATCTCCTCATCCTGAGGAGCGCGGAACGCGCGTCTCGAAGGATGAGGGCCCGTATTCTGCAGCGGGGCCTTCATGGTTCGAGACTGCGCTTCGCGCCTCCTCACCATGAGGGGGTAGGGCGATGCACGCGCGCAGGCTATCAACCCGCCTTGCGATGCCTTGCCGTCGAACGATGCGTCTTGCGCGTGCTGCGACGCTGGCTCGTGCTCCGCCGCGGATGGGACCGCGCTGACGCCCGTCCCCTGCCTCTTCCCTTCAAGCTTTGCTTCAGCGCGTCCATCAGATTGATGACGTTGCTTGGCCGTTCTTCCGGCTCAGGCAGCTCGATCTTCTTGCCGCTGGCTTTTCGTTTCACCAGCGCCTTCAGCGCGTCCTCGTACTCGTCCTTGAACTTGCTGGGATCGAAATGCGCCGCCTTAGTGTGCAGGATATGGCCGGCGAGCTCGACCATGTCCTTGGTGATCTTCGCGCTCTTGATGTCGTCGAAGAACTGGTCCTCGTCGCGCAGCTCGTAGGGGTAGCGCAGCGTGGTGCCGAGCAAACCCTTGCCGAGCGGTTCGATGGCCATGACATGTTCGCGGTTCGTCAGCACGATCCTGGCGAGCGCCACACGCTCCTCGTCCTTCATGGCATCACGGATCACAGCAAAGGCATCGACCGCAGCCTTGCCGTCAGGAGCGACATAGTAGGGGTGGTTGAGGTAACGCTTGTCGATCTCCTCGCGCGGCACGAAGCTTTCGATGTCGATCGTATGATTGCTTTCGATCTGAACCGCTTCCAATTCCTCCGGCTCGATCTCGACATATTTGCCTTTACGTAGCTCGTATCCGCGTCCCTTCTGATCGCTCTCGACGACGTCGCCGGTCTCGGCATCGACCATTTGCTGCTTCAGACGGTTGCCGGTCTCCCGGTTGATCATGTGAAACCGTGTTTTCGCCGCAGCGGTCGCAGCGGGATAAAGGACGACCGGGCAAGTCACCAGCGACAGCTTCAATGTTCCTTTCCAATAGGCGCGGGGAGCCATTCCAATCTCCAATGTTTTCAATGCGTTTTCGGAACTCCAACCCACCTTATGGGTTTTGGTTCCGGGTGGGACTTTGGCCGTGATAGGCTCGAATGCACTTGAAAAAATGCGGGACCGGTCGTGCTGAGAAACCTCTCCACCTATCGGAAAAAGCGGGATTTCGAGATCACTCCGGAGCCGTCCGGCGAGACGGCGGTGACGCCCTCGAAACAGCGGCGTTTCGTGATCCAGAAGCACGACGCGACAAGGCTGCACTACGATCTCCGGCTGGAGTTCGATGGCGTCTTCAAGTCCTGGGCGGTGACGAAGGGGCCTTCGCTCGACCCGCATGACAAGCGGCTCGCGGTCGAGGTCGAGGACCATCCGCTCGATTACGGCGATTTCGAAGGCACCATTCCGGAAGGCCAGTATGGCGGCGGCACGGTGATGCTGTGGGACCGCGGATATTGGGAGTCTGAAGATCCCGAGCGCGGCTTCAAGAAGGGCGACCTCAAGTTCACGTTGCATGGCGACAAGCTGCATGGAAGCTGGGTGCTCGTGCGCATGCGCAATCGCGACGGCGAAAAGCGCACCAACTGGCTGCTGATCAAGCATCGCGACGACTATGCTCGCGAAGGCGAGGGCAACGACATCCTGGACGCGGACAAATCGGTCGCTTCCGGCCGGGCGATGGATCAAATCGCCGAGGGCAAGGGGCGCGCGCCAAAGCCGTTCATGCTGGCGAAGGGAACCAAAGGCAAGGCCGATGCGGTCTGGCAGTCCAATCGCGTCGATCAGGAGACGCGCACCATCAAGCCTGCGCCGCGCGCGGCCTTGAAGAAGGGCAAGGCGACGACAGCAACGACCGCGAAGAAAGTGTCGGAGATGCCGGACTTCGTCGCGCCACAGCTCTGCACGGCGGTGGAGCGTCCGCACCCGGGCGAGGGCTGGTGCCACGAGATCAAGTTCGACGGCTACCGCGTGCAGCTTCGTGTCGAGGATGGCGAAGCAACCCTCAAGACCCGCAAAGGCCTCGACTGGACCGGAAAATTCGCATCGATCGCTAAGGAAGGCAGCGCGCTGCCGGACGTGCTGATCGATGGTGAGATCGTCGCGCTCGACCACAACGGAGCGCCGAGCTTCTCCGCGCTGCAGGCGGCGCTTGCGGACGGCGAGACCGATGACCTCATCTTCTTCGCCTTCGATCTCCTGTTTGCCGAAGGCCTTGACCTGCGCCGGCTGCCGCTCGGCGAACGCAAGACGCGGCTTAAGAAGTTGCTGGACGCGCGCAAGAGGAAGTCGAGCCAGATCCGCTATGTCGAGCATTTTGAGAGCGGTGGCGATGCCGTGCTGCAATCTGCCTGCAAGCTCCAGCTCGAAGGCGTGGTCTCGAAGAAGCTCGACGCGCCCTATCGTTCAGGGCGCACCGAAAGCTGGACCAAGGCGAAATGCCGCGCCGGCCATGAGATCGTGATCGGCGGCTACAAGACCACGAATGGTAAATTCCGCTCTTTGATGGCGGGCGTGCACCGCGGCAATGATCTCGCCTTTGTAGGCATCGTCGGCACCGGCTTTGGTGCTGACAAGGTCAAGCGCATCATGCCGCTGTTGAAGGCGGCGGAGGCCAGGGAGAGCCCGTTCGGCGGCAAGAACGCGCCGAAGAAGACCCGCGACGTGCATTGGCTGAAGCCCGAGCTCGTGGCCGAGATCGAGTTCGCAGGCTTCACCGCCGACGGCAATATCCGCCAGGCCGCGTTCAAGGGCCTGCGGCAGGATAAGCCCGCCGAGGAGGTCGAGGCCGAGGCGCCGGTGAAGACCGAGCTTGCCGAGCCGTCGCCGCGGAAGGGCAAGGCGAAGGCTGCGTCAAAGACAAGATCAAAGCAGCCCGGTACCGCGGAAGTGATGGGCGTCGTCATCTCGAAGCCCGACAAGGAGCTGTGGCCAGACGGTGGGGATGGCGATCCCGTCACCAAGCTCGATCTCGCGCACTACTTCGAGGCGGTCGGCGAATGGATGATCGCGCATCTGAAGGGAAGGCCGTGCTCGCTCATTCGAGCGCCCGACGGCATCAAGGGCGAGTGCTTTTTCCAGCGTCACGCCATGCAGGGCACGTCGAACCTGCTGGAGCTCGCAAAGGTCTCCGGCGATCGCAAGCCATATTTGCAGGTCGATCGGATCGAGGGGCTGGCGGCGGTGGCGCAGATCGGCGGCGTCGAGCTGCATCCCTGGAATTGCGCGCCTTACGCCTATGATACGCCAGGCCGGTTGGTGTTCGATCTCGATCCCGCGCCGGACGTGGCTTTCCCCAACGTGATCGAGGCGGCCAGGGAGATGCGACAGCGTCTGTCCGACGTCGGACTGGAGAGCTTCTGCAAGACCACCGGCGGCAAGGGAATGCACGTCGTCGTGCCGCTGCTTTACGGTGCGCGGGACAGGGTCGATTGGAAGGAGGCGAAAGCCTTTGCCCAAGGCGTATGTCGGTGGATGGCTGACGATGATCCGCAGCGATATCTGCTCAACATGTCGAAAAAGCTGCGCAACGGAAAGATCTTCCTCGACTACCTGCGCAACGACCGTCTTTCGACGGCCGTGGCACCGTTGTCGCCGCGCGCCCGCGACGGCGCCACCGTCTCCATGCCGCTGACCTGGGCGCAGGTGAAGGGTGACCTCGATCCGAGGCGCTACACGCTGCGCACTGTGCCAGGACTTCTGGCGCGATCAAAGGCGTGGGAGGGCTATGACGATGCGGCCGCATCGATCAAGGCGGCGATCAAGAAGCTGGCGGGGAAGGTGAAGTAGTGGCGGATTCACCGAAGAGGTGGAATCGGTAGGGTGGGCAAAGCGAAGCGTGCCCACCATCGCTTGCCCGGATTGACACAGAATAAGTGGGCACGGCGCTTCGCGCCTTTGCCCACCCTACGATGTCGGCGATCAAAGCTAGATCCGTCCCATCAGCAGCAAGATCAGCAGAATGACGATGATCAGCCCCAGTCCGCCGCCACCGTAGTAGCCGGTGCCGTAGAACGGACCGCCGCCGATGCCACTGAAGCCGCCGAGCAGCGCGATGACCAAAATGATCAGAATGATTGTACCGATGGACATGCAAATCTCCTCCAGCCCTCGCAAAGAAGGGTCGTTGTCTTGACCAATTTTCGTCGGGGCAACTTGCCGTCGTAGCGAAAGTTCCTCGCTCGGATCATGATAAGAAGGCGTCAAGCAGGGGAACCTTTGTGTTCGAACGCGGCCTGATTTACATCAGTCGGCAGAGGACAATGTCATGTCAGCACCGCTCGTCGTTTCGATCCCGCACCGTCTCGGTCGCGAGGAGGCCGCGCGTCGTTTGAAATCCGGGCTTGGCCGCGCCGCAGCGAGCATTCCGGTGATGCAGGTCGAGGAGGAGCGCTGGGAGGGCGACCGCATGAATTTTCGCATCCGCGCGCTCGGGCAGGTCGCGACCGGTTTGGTCGATGTCGGAGAGGATCAGGTGCGGGTCGAGGTGATGCTGCCCTGGCTGTTGCAGCGCTTCGCCGAACTGGCGCAAGCCACGATCCGCAAGCGTGGGCAATTGTTGCTGGCAAAGGGCGATGGCAAGTAGAGTCTTGGCGTCAGGCGGGCGCGGGTTGCCGCGCGGCTCTTGCGGCACGCGCAATGCGAGCCTTCAGGACGGTTGCCGGAAACGAGCCAAAGGCCTGTGAGAGCCGCAGATCATGACCCTCGTGACCGGCGATCGCATAGCCCTTCGCGTCAATAATCGCATCGAGCGCTTCGAATGACGGCCATTCGCGGCCACCTTGCGTGAACGGTGCAAAGGCTCGCCCGACCAGGACGATCGCTGCGTCGCGTCCGTGGCGCCGCGCGAAAGCGATGACATGGTCGGCGTGCGGTCCGCTCACCACCAGAGGCTGGTAGTCGCCACGGGTAAAGACGTCGGCAAGCTCGGAGCGCAGCTTCAGGAGTTGCCGCGTCCAGGCGAGCTTCAGTCGACCGTCCGACCAGTTCCGGGCAAGACCGTTCCAGTCGGGGCGGTCCAGCGCGTCGAGCGCAACTTGTCGCTGGACAAAATCAACCGGACGGCGATTGTCCGGATCGACCAGCGACAGATCCCAGAATTCGGTGCCTTGATAAAAATCCGGCACGCCAGGGAGCGTTACCTTCAGCGTGAGCTGGCTCAGCGAATTCAGTGCACCGAGCAGGGCGAGGCGTCGCCCCAGCGTTTGAAGCGCCTCCAGGAATTCGGCGGAAACGGTGGGATCGAGAATCCTCGCAATGAAGTTCTGTACGCCTCCCTCATAGGCCTCGTTCGGATTGAGCCAGCTCGTCTCCTCCTTGCCTTCGCGGGCCGCTTTGAGCGCGTAGGCCTGGATGCGGTCGATGAAGCCCGCGTCAGGCGGCCCGGACATCCATGCGCCGAGCAGCGTCTGGTAGAGCATGTATTCGAACGTCGCCGACGGCGCGCGCATCTCGCCATGCGTTGTTATGTGAGGCACGTTCAGCACCTTCCAGCGTGCTACCGCGCTGGTCCATTCACCCGGGATTTCGCTGAGCGCGGCGAGCCGGGCCCGCGCATCCTCGCCGCGCTTGGTGTCATGCGTGGCCGTGGCCGTCATGCCATGCGGCCAATCCCTGGCGCGTGCCTTCATGGTCTCATGGAGGGCGGGTAATGCGAGAGCCTTTGCGGCGGGATCGCCGCCGACTTCGTTCAGCGCGAGCAGGCGGTGATAGCGATAGAAGGTCGTATCCTCCAGCGACTTCGCCAGCATCGGCCCGGTGAATTGCTGCACCTTCAGCGCAAAGCGTCGCACGCGCGGGGTACTGTGCGGCGGCCGATCTGGCTTGAGCAGATCCATGGTCAGGGCATCGCGCAGGAAGTCGAAAATGCCGTCGTCAGCCGCAAACCATTCCGCGCGAGCGCGCCCGATGGCCTCTTCGATCAGCCTGCGGTCGTGCGCCGTCGATCCGCTCGTCGTGATGTAGGTGCGGTAGACCGGGAAATGCAGCACGTAGAGCTCGAGCGCCTGCCGCAGGCTGTCGGCGGAAAAGTCGCGCGTCGAGTAGTGCCCGTTGGCGATGCGGGCGAGCAGGCGCGTCAGCACGGTGAATTCGCTCGTGAGAAGCGTATCCAGCACGCGTCGCTTGGCTTCCATCAGATAAGGTGCAAGCCGCGGCGAGCGGTTGCTGATCTGGCGCCAGGTTTCGTCGAGCGCGTCGAGCCCCTTGGCATCGACCAGTACCTGGGTGATGACGTTCATCCATTCATAGCCGGTCGTGCCGTGAACGCCGGCGAAGCGCGGCAGCCGTTCGTGCTCGCACAGGATCTTTTCGATCACGGTGTAGAACGGCTTTGCGGGGCCTTGCGCGTCGCGGACGATCCGGCGGAGCCGCTGGCAATATTGTGCGGGATCGCGCAAGCCGTCGATATGATCGAGCCGGATACCCTGCAGCCTGCCGTCCGCGACCAGCTGCTTGACCAGCCGGTGCGTGGCAGCAAATGTGCTCGCGTCCTCGACCCGCAGCCCGGCGAGACCGTTGACGTCGAAGAAACGGCGATAGTTGATATCGCTGGAGGCGAGCCGCCAATGGCCGAGCTTGTAGTGCTGGCGTTCGAGCAGATGATGCAAGGCAAGCGTTTGTGTCGGGCGGTCCTTGGCCGAACGATAGGCGGCAAGGCCTCGCTCCATGATTTCGGGCGCACCGGTGATCGCCCTCAGTTCGAGCCTGAAGGCCGGTGCCTCATCGCGGTTTGGATGGCGCAGTCCCTTGTAGCGTTCGGCGAGCTCAAGCAGACGCTTTCCAGCCTCGCTGCCGGCGGCATCCGCCTCCTTCACGATCATCCGCAGGACTTCGCCATAGCGCTCCGGCGCGATCGGCAGGCGATGCTCGAAGTACCACGCCGAAAAGCTGCCTTCGCCTGCATCAAAGCGCAGCTCGATCTCGCCACGCTCCAGCGCCTCGCCGTAGGCCGAGCCGAGGATCGGCAGCAGCACGCCGCCGCGGGCGCGATAAGGCAACTGGTCCCAGTCGATGTCGAAGGAGGCCGCGTGCGGCGACGCCTGTCCCCATTCCAGCACGTCGAGCCAGTACGGGTTATCCGCGAAGTGGACGCCGACATGATTCGGGACGAAGTCGATGATCAGGTCAAGGTCATGCTGCTTTAGGGTGTCGCTGAAACGGGTAAAGCCGGCCTCTCCGCCGAGCTCGGGATTGAACTGGCTGTGGTCGACGATGTCGTAGCCGTGGGTCGAGCCCTTGCGCGCCTTCATCAGCGGCGAGGCGTAGACATGCGTGATGCCGAGAGCCTTGAGATAGGGTACGACCCGGGCGGCGTCGTCGAAGTTGAATTCGGCCGTGAATTGCAGGCGATAGGTGGCGAGCGGAACGGCACGAGGCATGTTCACCTCACAAGGCGCCAGACCACGAACCAGGGCGGAAGTCGATCACCGGCATCGTCACCCCATATTGGCGTGCCAGTCATGTTTGGTGAGGTGACATCGCGATCCGACAGATTGGCGGTCAGGCGCAGAGTCGCGCCGTCCCCCAAGCGCCAATGCGCGGTCAAGAGGCCGCTCTCCTCAACTTTGGCGTCGCCAAAGGCCGCGCCGGAAAGCCGTGGCATGATTTCGGTGCGGCGAATGCGCAGGAGCTCGCGCACCAGCGACAGCCGCGCGTCGTGCTCCGGGATACGCGAGTCCCAGTCGAGCACGGCGGATTGCGGCGTCGCCGGATCGAGCGGATCGGGCACTTCGTCGCCATATTTCTCGTAAGCCCAGGCATATTCCTGGCGCCGTCCGTTGCGAACGGCATCGGCGAGATCGCCGTGGAAATCGCAGAAGAACGGGAACGGCTTCGTCGATCCCCACTCCTCGCCCATGAACAGCATCGGCACCATTGGCGCGAGCAGGGTAACGGCGAGGGCCGCCTCGATCGCTCGGGGGTTCGCGATGCTCTCCAGCCGATCGCCAAATGGCCGGTTGCCGATCTGATCGTGGTTCTGCAGGAAATTGACGAAAGTGTCCGGGGGAAGCTGGCGGCTCGGCTCGCCCCGCGGCTTGTTGCCCCAGAACGCTGAGACCTCGCCCTGATAGACGAAGCCCGACGCCAGCGCGCGGGCGAGGTCGCCGCGCGGCGAGCGCTGATAATCGCCATAATAGCCAGAGGATTCGCGCGTCAGCATCACGTGCCAGACGTGATGATAGTCGTCGTTCCACTGGCCGCGATATTTTCCATTTGGCGGCTCCTCGGTGGGATCGAGCAAGCTCGCGCGATTGTCGCCATTCTCCAGCACGAGATGAATGTGCCGCCCGGTCGCCGCCGCAAGCTGGCCCGCTGCAATGCTGAGATCGTGCAGCACCGACTGCTCGCCCGGGATCGCCATGATGTGATTGGCGGCGTCCAGCCTCAGGCCATCGAAGCGGTAGTCGCTGAGCCAGCAAAGCGCGTTCTCGACCGCGAAGGCGCGGACCTGCGGCACACGATAATCGATAGCGCTGCCCCACGGCGTATGCGCATCGGTGAAGAAGTTCGGCGCATAACGGCCAAGATAGTTTCCCTCGGGGCCGAAGTGGTTGTAGACGACGTCGAGAAAGACCATCAGACCGCGCAGGTGCGCTTCGTCGATCAGCGTCTTCAAGTCTTCGGGCCGGCCATAGGCGCTGTCGGGCGCATACCACAGCACGCCGTCATAGCCCCAGCCGCGCTTGCCGGCGAAGTCCGCCAGCGGCATCAACTCCAGCGCGGTGATCCCCGTCGCGACGAGGTGATCAAGCTTGCCGATCATGGCGCGATAGTTTCCTTGCGGCGTGAAGGTGCCGACATGGGATTCCAGCAGCACCGTCTCATGCCACGGACGGCCGCGCCAATCTCTGGCGCGCCACTCGAAACTGTCGTGGTCGATCACTTCGCTCGGCCCGAACACATCCTCCGGCTGGAAGGCGGAAGCCGGGTCCGGTACGTCGAGTTCGTCGTCGATTCTGAACCGATAACGGGTTCCCGCCGTCAGCCCGGGAATGTCGGCCACGTACCAGCCGTCCTCGCCGCGCCGCATCGCATGGCGCTTGTCGAGCACGAGGTCGACGTGCCTTGCACCGGGCGCCCAGAGCCGGAACGATACGCCCTCCTTGCTCGCCTTGGCGCCGAAGGATGGCCTCATAGCGCGCCTGCAAAGGCGAGCACCGAGCGCGGCGGCGCCTTGCTGTCGGTGCCGGGCAGGAAATCGACAGTGTTCAACTTGGCATCGGTCGTATTCAGGATCTGCTGCCAGCTCTTGTAGTCGGCCATCTTGGGCAATTTGAATCCGATCTCTTCCGGTGCGGCGTTCAGGACAATAAAGATCGCGGGCACGCTGGGTTCCAGCGGGCCGAGCACGTAGGCGAGAAATCTCCCTTCTGGGAAATTCCAGTCGCCCTCCTTCATCTCCTCGGCTGCCGGCGTCAGCCACAAGACGCCATAGGAGCCGTCGGCGCGGCGGCCGTCGAGCCAGCGCTGGCTGCGGAGCTGCGAGAAGCGACGGCGGATCTCGGCGAGCTGGTTGACGAACTCAACCATGTCCTCACCGTCCTTGCCGAGATTGTCCCAGAGCACCCAGCCCACCTCATTGTCCTGGCAATAGGCATTGTTGTTGCCAGATTGGGTGTTGCCGACCTCGTCGCCGGCAAGCAGCAGCGGCGTGCCCTGTGCAAGCATCAGGCAGGCGAGCACGTTCTTGCGGAGCTGGCGGCGCAGCGACAGGATTTGCGGATCGTCGGTCGGGCCCTCGACACCGCAATTGTTGCTGTGGTTGTCGTTGGAGCCGTCGCGATTGTCCTCGCCATTGGCTTCGTTGTGCTTCTGGTTGTAGCTGAAGAGGTCGGCGAGGGTGAAGCCGTCGTGCACCGTGATGTGGTTGATGCTGGCGCGCAGCTTGCGGCCGTCATGGTGGAACAGGTCGGATGATGCCGTCATGCGGCTCGAGATGTCGCCGATCAGGCTGCCTTCGCCGCTCCAGTAGCGACGCATGGCGCTGCGGTAGCGGTCGTTCCACTCCGACCATTGCGAGGGAAACGCGCCGACCTGATAGCCGCCGAGGCCGAGGTCCCAGGGCTCGGCGACGAGCTTTACGCCCTGGAGCACCGGATCCTGGCGGACCGCGGTCAGAAACGAGCTGCCGCGGTCAAACCCGTTCGGTCCGCGTGCGAGCGTGGTGGCGAGATCGAAACGGAAGCCGTCGACATGGCAGACCTCGACCCAATAGCGCAGCGAATCCGTCACCATCTGGAGCACGCGCGGATGGGTGAGGTTGACTGATGAGCCGCAGCCGGTGAAATCGTCGTAGTAGCGCGGGTTCTCGCGGTTCAGCCAGTAATAGGAGGCGTTGTCGATGCCGCGGAAGGAAAGCGTCGGGCCGAGATGGTTGCCTTCGGCAGTGTGGTTATAGACGACGTCGAGCATCACCTCGATCCCGGCGTCGTGCAGGCGCGCTACGGTGGTGCGGAAGGAATCCAGCGGATTGTCCTGCGCGTAGCGCGGCTCGGGCGCGAAGAAGGCAAGTGTGTTGTAGCCCCAGTAGTTGGCGAGCTTCTTCTCCACCAGCACGCGGTCGTCGATGAAGCCGTGGATCGGCAGCAATTCGACGGTGGTGACACCCAATCGTTTCAGGTGCTCGATCATGGCCGGTGAGGACAGTCCGCCAAACGTGCCGCGCAGGTTCGGCGGCACGTCATCGCGCCTTTGCGTCAGCCCCTTGACGTGGGCCTCGTAGATGATCGTCTCGTCCCAGGGGATGTTCGGGCGGATTTCGCGCCGGCCCCAGTTGAAGGTCTCGTCGACGACCACGGCCTTGATCATGCCGCGCGCATTGTCGCGCCGGTCGAAGGACAAATCCTCGCGCGGGCTGCCGGTGCGATAGGCGAAATGCGCATCGCTCCACACCAGGCGTCCGGCGAGCCGCTTGGCGTAGGGGTCGAGCAGCAGCTTGTTGGGATTGAAACGGTGGCCGTGCTCGGGCTCGTAGGGGCCATGCACGCGGTAGCCGTAAAGCTGGCCTGGCGAGACGTCGTTGAGATAGCCGTGCCAGACGTCCTCGGTGCGCTCGGGCAATTCGATGCGCTCGAGCTCGCGCCGTCCCTGGCTGTCGAACAGGCACAGCTCGACCTTCTGCGCGTTGGCGGAGAACAGCGCGAAGTTGGTGCCGCGTCCGTCCCAGCTTGCACCGAGGCGTGCGGGCGTTCCGGCGGTCAGTCGCATGCGTCAGCTTTCCGGAACGAGGAAGATCGCGGCTAGCGGCGGAATGGTCAGGCGCAGCTCCGGCGTCTTGGCGTCAACCGCCAGCACCTCTCCGACGTTCCCGACGTTGCTGCCGCCATAGTGAGCGGAGTCGGAATTGAAGACCTCGTGCCATTTGCCGGCGAGCGGCACCCGGACGCGATAATTGCGATAGACGTTCGGCGAGAAATTCACGATCACGAGACAGCGCGCACGGGCGTCGAACCCCTTGCGCAGCCAGGCGAACACATTGCGGTTGGCATCATCGGTGATCAGCCACTCGAAGCCGGCCTGATCGCAATCCATCTGATGCAGCGCAGGCACGGCGCGATAAAGCCGATTGAGGTCGCGAACCAGCGACTGGATGCCGGAATGGTTCTTGTATTCGAGCAGATGCCAGTCGAGCGACTGGTCGTGATTCCATTCCTTCCCCTGCGCAAACTCGCCGCCCATGAACAGCAGCTTCTTGCCGGGATGGCCGAACATGAAGCTGTAATAGGCGCGCAAGTTCGCGAAGCGCTGCCATTCGTCGCCCGGCATGCGGCCGAGAATCGAGCGCTTGCCGTGCACGACCTCGTCGTGCGACAGCGGCAGGATGAAGTTTTCCGAGAAGGCGTAGTGCAGGCCGAACAGGATCTCGCCGTGATGGTGCTTGCGGTGGATCGGATCCTTGCTGATGTAGTTCAGCGTGTCGTGCATCCAGCCCATGTTCCACTTGTAGCCGAAGCCGAGGCCGCCATATTCGACGGGCCGGGAAACCTGCGGCCAGGCGGTGGATTCCTCCGCGGCGGTCGTGGCTTGCGGAAAGCGCGCGAACACTTCCGTATTGAAGCGCCGCAGGAACGCGATCGCCTCGATGTTCTCCCGCCCGCCATACTGGTTCGGAACCCACGCGCCCGCAGGGCGGCTATAATCGAGATAGAGCATGGAGGCGACGGCGTCGACGCGCAGTCCGTCGATGGCGTAGCGCTCCAGCCAGAACAGCGCGTTCGACACCAGGAAATTCGTCACTTCGGTGCGGCCGTAGTTGTAGATCAGCGTGCCCCAGTCGAGATGGCGACCCTGTAAGGGATTGGCATGCTCGTAGAGCGCGGTGCCGTCGAAGTGGCCGAGCCCGTGCGGATCATCGGGGAAGTGTCCGGGCACCCAGTCGAGCAGCACTCCGATGCCCTCGCGATGGCAGGCATCGACCAGCGCGGCGAAATCGTCCGGCGGCCCGAAGCGACTGGTCGGCGCATAGAGGCCTGTCGGCTGGTAGCCCCAGGAACCGTCAAAGGGATGCTCGCTGACCGGCAGGAATTCGAGATGGGTGAAGCCCATGTCGCGCGCATAGGCCGGAAGCTGCTCGGCGAGCTCGTGATAGGTCAGCCATTCGTTGTCGCCCTTGCGTCGCCAGGAGCCGAGATGCACCTCGTAGATCGACATCGGCGCCGAGAGCGCGTTGATGCCGTCGGGCGCCGGCCGCGGGCGCGGCAGGTGCGCTTCGTCGAACACGATCGACGCCGTCTTCGGCCGCAGCTCTGCGGCAAACGCCAGCGGATCGGACTTCAGCGGCAGATTGTGGCCGTGCGGTCCGACCATGTCGAACTTGTAGTGATCGCCGGCCTTTGCGTGCGGGATGAACAGCTCCCAATAACCGACACCGCGCACGCGCATCGGGTGGCGTCGCGCGTCCCAGAAATTGAAATCGCCGACCACGCTGACCCGCCGTGCATTTGGCGCCAGCACGACGAAGCCGACACCATCGACCCCGTCGAGCGTCATCGGATGTGCGCCGAGCTTGTCATAGAGCCGCTGATGCGTGCCTTCGCCGAGCAGATAGAGATCGAAATCGGTCAGGATCGGCGGAAAGCGATAGGGATCTTCGAGCTCGACGACATTGCCGCCGAACGTCGCGCGCAACTGGTAGCGCTTGGCACCATTGGGCAGCGCGCCTGCGAACAGGCCGGACTCGTGAATGCGATCGAGTTTCGCCACCTCGCCATGCTCGCCGACGGCCTCGACATTGGAGGCCTCGGGCAGGAAAGCGCGCACCACGCTTTTGCCGCCTTCGGGATGGAGCCCGAGATAATGGAAGGGATCGGAGTGGCGGCCCTCGATGATCGCATAGGCCTCGGCGGACAATTTAGGCATGTGCTTCGCTCTCCGCATTGGACAGAATGCGAAGCAGCCCGGTCAGCGGCGCACTGAGCGCCTCCGGCCGGTGGGACAGTTCGTACTCCACCTCATCGAACGCTCTATCAAGCAGGAAAAATCTTAACAGGCCATCCGCCGAATGTGGATGATTTGTCCGCAGGCGCCGGTCGGTCATGGCCTCGCGATAGGCGGTGAGGAACGTCGCCGTGGCGCGCTCGCGCCATTCGCCGAGCGCGGTCGCGAGCCGTCCCTGTTCGTCCGGCGCGCCCTTGAGCGCGCGGTCGACCGCTGCGATCACGGCCAGGTCGATCGAGCAGACGAGGCTCGCGACGTCGCGCGCCGCGGGTGCCTTGCGCCGCCGCTCCGCCAGCGGCAGATGGAGGTTGCCATCGAAGTCGATGATGAAGATGTCGTCCTTCACGATCAGAATCTGCCCGAGGCGGAAGTCGCCATGATGACGGATGTTCAACCCGCCGATGTCGGATGGCAATAGCTTCGTGAGCACGTCGGAAAGGGCCGGGCGCCGGTCCAGGAGCTGGTCGACCAGCGGGCGATCTGCCTCCCGCAAGCCGTTGCGGCTTTGGGCCAGCGTTTCAAAGGTACGTTCGGCGCGCTTGAGGAGATCCGTGGTCCATTGGGCGACGTGCGCAGACGTGACCGGCTCGGGCGCGAGATCGGCGCCCTCGGCCCGGGCGAGCGCGATATGCAGCTCAGCCAGCCGCCGACCGGTCTGGGCGAGATAATGCAGATAGGGCACCTGGTCCTGGTTCTCGCGCGGCGCTTCGCTTGCGGCGAGCAGACGCTGCTCGTCGATGTAGCGGTCGAGATAGCCCGACGTCACCGCCCAGCCGTCACCCTGGTTCGCGACATAGGCATGCACGACGGCGACGGCGCTCCGCCCGCTATCCTCCACCAGCTCGGCGCTGCCAAGCAGCGCGGGCGTATTGGCGAACTGAGCGACCTCGGTGAGGTAATAGCCGAGCTCGATCTCGGGGTTGGTGCCGGCTTCGAGCCGGCGATAGATCTTGGTGACATACTGATTGTCGACCAGCGCGGTGCTGTTGGCCTGCTCGATGGCACGGATCTGCTCCGGCTGCTTGATGGTGCCCGCGCCGAAGCGGCTGGTCGGCCTGAAGTCCAGCCGCATATTGTTTTCCTCGACGATCAGGGACTGGCTGAGATTGCGCAGGAACAGGCCGATGAAGATCTGGTCGGTCGCGACGTCGAGCAGCGTTCCCTCCCGCGCGCCCTGGCGCACCGCGGCCAGTGCCCTCGGGTTGAAGCGTTCGCGGTCGAAGCGAACCCATTCGATCTGCATCGGCATCACATAGCGCGACGTGACGCCGCGCTGCGTCGCCTCGAAGAATGCGAGCCAGGGCCGGTTGTCGCCAATGTCGCAGAACGGGACCGCAGAAGTCAGGGTCGGCCGGATCTGCTTGGGATTGCGCTCCGGATACCAGCGGGTCCGCGACAAAAATCCCGGCAGCACGTCGCGCTCGAAGACGCCGCGCTCGCGCGCAAGGGAGACCCAGGTCGAGTTGACCGGCACCACCAGCGTCTCGAATTCGGGCACCGCGCGCGGCGTCACCGGCTCGGACTTGTCGCGCTCCCGTAGCTGGAACCAATAGTAGCCGTACGGCCCCAGCGTGATCATGTAGGGCAGCTCGCCGATCGCAGGAAAGCGCGTGCGGCCCAGCATCTCCTGCGGGACCCGGTCCTTCCACGGCGACAGATCGAGCTCGGTCGCCTGTGCCGCGCGCGAGAGGTTGGCGACGCACAGGATGACCTCGTCGCGATATTGCCGGACATAGGCCAGCACGGAACGATTGGCCGGGCGTATGAAGGTCATGGTGCCGCGGCCGAAGGCGAGCGTCGACTTGCGCACCGAGATCAGGCGCTTGGTGGCGCTGAGCAGCGAGGACAGGCTGCGCGACTGCGCCTCCACATTGACCGCTTCATAGCCATAGACGGGGTCCATGATCAGCGGCGCATAGAGGCGGGCCGGGTCGCAGCGCGAGAAGCCGCCATTGCGGTCCGGGCTCCACTGCATCGGCGTGCGCACGCCGTTGCGGTCGCCGAGATAGATATTGTCGCCCATGCCGATCTCGTCGCCGTAGTAGATGATTGGCGTGCCCGGGAACGACAGCAGCAGCGAGTTCATCAGCTCGATCTTGCGCCGGTCGTTGTCCATCAGCGGCGCTAGCCGCCGGCGGATGCCGAGATTGATGCGGGCCCGCGGATCGTTGGCATAGGTCGACCACAGATAGTCGCGCTCGACGTCGGTGACCATCTCCAGCGTCAGTTCGTCATGGTTGCGCAGGAACAGTGCCCATTGGCAGCTCTGCGGAATGTCCGGCGTCTGGCGCAGGATGTCGGTGATCGGAAAGCGGTCTTCCTGGGCGATCGCCATGTAGATGCGCGGCATCAGCGGGAAATGATAGGCCATATGGCATTCGTCGCCGCGGCCGAAATATTCCTGCACGTCCTCCGGCCATTGATTGGCCTCGGCCAGCAGCAGCTTGCCCTTGGAGTAGGCGTCGAGCTCCTGGCGCAGGCGCTTGATGATGGCATGCGTCTCGGGAAGGTTCTCGTTCGAGGTGCCCTCGCGCTCGCAAAGATAGGGGATCGCGTCCAACCGGAATCCGTCGACGCCGGCGTCGAGCCAGCGCTTCATCACCTGGATGATGGCACTGACCACCCGCGGATTATCGAAATTGAGATCAGGCTGGTGCGAGAAGAAACGGTGCCAGTAGAACGCGCCGGCCTCCGGATCCCAGGTCCAGTTCGACTTCTCCGTGTCCGTGAAGATGATCCGCGTACCCTGATATTTCTGATCGGTGTCGCTCCAGACATACCAGTTACGGGCGCTCGAGCCCGCCGGGCTCCGTCGCGCGCGCTTGAACCATCTGTGCTGATCGGAGGTGTGGTTGACGACGAGCTCGGTGATCACCCGCAAGCCGCGCCGCTGTGCCTCCTGGATGAAGCGTTTGAAATCCTTCATCGTCCCGAAATCGGGATTGACCGAGCCGTAATCGGCGATGTCGTAGCCATCGTCGCGGCCGGGCGAAGGATAGAACGGCAATAGCCACAGCGTGGTGACGCCGAGATCCTGCAAATAGGGCAGTCTTTCGGTCAGCCCGGCGAAGTCGCCAATGCCATCATGATTGCTGTCGGCAAACGCCTTGACGTGGAGCTGGTAGACGATCGCGTCCTTGTACCAGAGCTCGTCCACGACCTCGGCAGCTTCGACCTTCTTCTCGTCAACGGAGGGAAGAACGTTCATGCCGCGATCCTCACGCCAGGCAGCGGAACAAGAGCGCCGGATCGCGATCGGGATCGATGCGCAGCCGGATTCCGCCCCATTCGATTACGGACTGCTCGCCGGTGAGAAGGTTCTCAACGCGCGCGATGTGGCGACGTTCCCCGTTCACGCTGGCCATGACGTCGCCAAGCGGGAGCCAGATCTCCCGTACGTCGGGCGACAGCGCGATGGCGACGAGAACGGTGTTCGTCCTGTCGATCGACTCCTTGACGAAGGCGATCACGTCGCCATCGTCGATGCCGAGAAAGCGCAAATTCGACGCCTGTTGCAGCGCATCGTTGTCGCGGCGGATGCGATTGAGCACGGCGATGTAGGGCTTGATGTTGCCGGGCTTGTCCCAGTCGCGAACCCGGATCTCGTATTTTTCTGAGTCGAGATATTCATCCAGCCCGGGAACGGCCTGGTGTTCGAGCAACTCGAAGCCGCTATAGATGCCGTAACTGCCCGACAACATGGCCGCCAGCGCGACACGCGACTTGAACATCCAGGGCTCGCCACTCTGGAGGTGATACGGCAAGACGTCGGGTGTGTTGACGAACAAATTGGGGCGATAGAAGTCGCGCTCGGGATAGCCGGTCATTTCAACCAAATATTGCTCCAGCTCCCATTTTTGCGTTCGCCACGGAAAATAGCTGAAGGACTGAGCGAAGCCGAGCTTGGCGAGGCCCTTCATCAGTTTCGGCCGGGTGTAGGTCTTGGAGAACAGGATCACCTCGGGATGCCGGCGGCGGACGTCGCAAATCAACCACTCCCAGAAACTGAAGGGCGCGCTGTCGTGATTGTCGATCGCAAAGATAGTCACGCCATGGTCGATCCAGAACAGCATGACGTCACGGAAGGCGTTCCACAATTCGCTTCGGGTCAGACAGGAGAAATCGGGCACGACGATGTCAGAATAGTCAGCCGTCCGCATCGAGCCGTCCGGCCGCCATTTGAACCATTCCGGACGCTGCGTCAGCCAGGGATGATCCGGCGAACACTGAACCGCGAAATCGAGCGCGAGCTCGACGCCGTATTCCAGGCAGGTCGCAACCAGCGCTCGGAAATCCTCGATCGTGCCGAGCTCCGGATGCAGTGCATCGTGACCGCCCTCGGACGCGCCGATGGCGTAGGGGCAGCCCGGATCGCCTGTGACGGCGACCGGGGAATTGTTGCGGCCCTTGCGGCGGGTGCGGCCGATCGGGTGGATCGGCGTGAAATAGAGCACGTCGAAACCCATCGCGGCGATATCGGGGACACGCGCGATGCAATCCCTGAGCGTGCCGTGCTGGCCCGCCACCTTGCCCTGGCTGCGCGGCATCATCTGGTACCAGGTGCTGAAGCGTGCCTCCTCGCGGTCGACGACCAGCGGGAAGAGGGGCGAGCGGGTGAGGTCGAGCTGCAACTGGCTGTCGGCCATGGCATCTCTCAGCTCATCCGCCATCAGCGGGGTGACCTCGCCGGTTTCCAGGAAATCCTCGCATTGTCGCAGGATGATGGCCGCGGCGTCATCGTCTGCGCCATGGGCCTTGGTCAGAAGGGCGGCGCCCTCGATCGCATCGAGCGTGACATCGGCTCCTGATCGCTGCCTGAGCGCCAGTCCGTGACGCCAGGTCGCGAATTCGTCGGTCCAGGCCTCGACGGCGTAGACATATTGGCCCGGCTCGGGCGGGATGAACGCGGCGACCCAGCGGTCATTGCCGTGATGGAGCATCGGCGTGCGCTGCCATTCCCGATCCTGCTCGCGGCGCCAGAGCAGCGCGGCGCCGACCGCGTCGTGGCCGCCGCGGTAGATGTCCGCCCAGACATCGACGCACTCGCCCGCGACGCGCTTGACGGGGAAGCGTCCGCCATCGACTAGCGGATAGACGCCTTCAATAAGGAAAGCGCCGCCGGCTGCGACACTCTCGACAGTTTGAATTGTCTTGTTCACGGTGATGCCATTGACAACAAAGCAGCGTCTCGTGTCCCTTGTCGGGAACCGACGCTTGGTACCTATATAGAAAGCCTCTTGTGTGTCATTAGTTCCCGCCAGGAACGATAGCCGCAGTCAACGCGTTAGTCTCGACTATCCTATTCCTCCGCCTCATAAAAATGAATGCCGCCGTCTCATGGTGGCCTGCAAACTGCGTGCCGAATGGATCTTTTAGCTGAAGCCAGAACCAAGGGCGTCCAGTCCGAATTCGTCGATGCCCTGGGCAAGCTGCGGGTCACCGCGCCCGATGCCCTCACATCGATCCTCAAGGCTCTGCCGGAGAAGCGCGCCTACCGCTTCGTCAGCGGTGCTGTCGTGGTCCGCACCGGCAGACAGCCACGCACCGACCTCAGCGAGGCTGCCAAGCTTCCGCTGCGTTGGTCCATTGCCAACGGCACCGTGCCAGTCGCGCAGGGCGAGGCGCGCGAGCGCGCCATTGTCTGGCCCGACAACCTGCCGTCGGGCTACCACCGGCTGAAACTCGTCGATGCGTCCGGGGCAGTAGAAGAGGCGCCGCTGATCGTGGCGCCCGAGCGCGCTTTCACCGGCGATTTCGACCGCGGCTGGCTGCTCGCGGTGCAGCTCTACAGCGTCCGTTCCGCGCGCAACTGGGGTATCGGCGATTTCACGGACCTTGCCGCTCTCGTTGTGCTTGCCAAGGAGCTCGGCGCAGATGGCGTCGGCCTCAACCCGCTGCATGTGCTGTTCGACGACCGGCCGTCCGACTGTAGCCCCTATTCGCCGAACAGCCGGCTGTTTCTCAATCCGCTCTACGTCGACGTCGAGAAGATTCCGGAGTTTGCGCTCCACCTGCTGCCGGAGGCGGGCGCGACCGCGGCATCCCTGCGCGAAGGCGACCGCGTCCGATATCGCGAGGCGGGGCCTCTGAAATGGCGCGGCCTGCGCGCCGCGTTCGATGCGTTCAAGGCCGAGGCCGGCCTCGGGCGCCGAGAGGCATTCGATGCCTTCCGCCTCGAGCGGGGTCCGCTGTTGTCGCGCTTTGCCTGTTTCGAGGTGCTGCGCCATCGCTACAAGGGACGACCGTGGTGGGAATGGCCGTCAGAGTGGCAGCGGCCGGACGAGACGAAATGCACGGAGCTGCGCGCAGGCCCCGATCACGACGAGATCGAGTTCGTCGAGTTCGTGCAATGGACGGCCGATCTGCAGTTGGCTGCGGCCAAGGAGCTCGCGGGCCGGCTCGGCATGAAGGTCGGGCTCTACCTCGATGTTGCCGTCGGCGTGCAGTCCGACGGATTCGATGCCTGGAACGAGCAGGGCGCGATCTCCCGCCATCTCGCGGTCGGTGCACCGCCCGATGTACTGAACACGGTGGGCCAGGATTGGGGCCTCGCCGGCTTCAATGCCGGTGGCCTGGAGGCGCAATCGTTCGTGCCGTTCGCTGACATGCTGGCCGCCTCGATGCGCCATGCCGGCGCGATCAGGCTCGATCACGTGCTCGGGCTGAAACGGCTCTACCTCGTGCCGCGCGGCTTCAGGCCGGACAATGGCGCCTATGTGCAGATGCCGTTCGAGGCGCTGCTGGCGGCAGTTGCGCGTGAGAGCGCCGCTCACAAATGTATCGTGATCGGCGAGGACCTCGGCACGGTGCCGGAAGGATTTCGCGAGACCATGCAGGATTGGGGCATCTGGTCCTATCTCGTGATGATGTTCGAGCGAGATGACGCCGGGCGTTTCCGCAATCTCGATCATTACCGGTCCAACGCGCTCGTCACGTTGAACACGCATGATCTGTGTACCTATGCCGGCTGGCGCTCGTTCAGCGATCTCAAGATGAAGCTCTCGCTCGGGCTCGATCCCGGCGAGAACGAGGAGGCACGCTGGTACGCCCTCGGCATGCTCGACGAGATCCTGCGCTTCAATTCCATTCAGGCCAATGATCTCTATTCGGTGCTGGCCTTCCTGTCCCGGACGCCCTCCCGCCTTCTGGCGGTGTCGCTCGAGGATCTCCTGGGCGTGGTCGACCAGCCGAACATCCCCGGCACGATCGACGAGCACCCCAACTGGCGCCAGCGGCTGCCGGTCGCGCTTGACAAGATCGCGTCGAGCATCGATCGCGCCGCACTGAAAGCAGCAACGCGGGAGCGCTCGCACAGTTAGCGTATGATCCGGAAAAGTGTGAAGCAGTTTTCCGAAAAGATCATGCTCAAACAATAACCTAAAGCGCGATGATCGCGCTTTGGAGTCCAGCCACGACAATTTCAGGTGGGTTACAAGGAATTGTCACAGAAGATCGAAGACTATGCGCTGATCGGAGATTGCGAGACCGCGGCCCTCGTCGGCCGCGACGGCTCGATCGACTGGCTGTGCTGGCCGGCCTTCGATTCCGACGCCTGCTTTGCAGCAATCCTCGGCACCAGAAGGAACGGCCGCTGGCAGATTGCGCCGAGCGAAGCGGTCACGGCTTGCTCCCGCCGTTATCTCGCCAACACGCTGATCCTCGAGACCCGTTTCGAGACGGACGGCGGTTCCGTCGCCTTGATCGATTTCATGCCGCCGCGCGGCAAGGCGTCCGACATCGTGCGGCTGGTGCGCGGCCTGAAGGGCCGCGTCAAGCTCAGGATGGAGCTCATCATCCGCTTCGGCTTCGGCGTCGACATTCCCTGGGTCAGGCGAACCGAGGATCGCTCCGCCGTGCTTGCGATCTGCGGCCAGGACATGACGGTGCTCCGCACACCCGTCGAAACCCGCGGCGAGGATCTGACCACCGTCGCCGAGTTCGAGGTCGCCGGCGGCGAGACCATCCCCTTCGTGCTGACCTATGGCCCGTCGCATCTTGATCCGCCCGAGGCAATTGACCCCGAACGCGCATTCGCGGAGACGGAAGCCTTCTGGAAGGACTGGTGCAGCCGATCAAATCGCGACGGCGAATATCACGATCTAATCATACGCTCGCTGATCACGTTGAAGGCCCTGACCTTTGCCCCGACCGGCGGCATCGTCGCAGCGCCAACCACCTCGCTGCCCGAGAAGCTCGGCGGCGCCAGAAACTGGGACTACCGCTTCTGCTGGCTGCGCGATGCCACCTTCACGCTGCTCGCGCTGATGAACTCCGGCTATACCGAGGAGGCATCGGCTTGGCATAGTTGGCTGCTGCGCGCGGCCGCCGGCGCGCCGGACCGCATGCAGATCATGTACGGAATCTGGGGCCAGCGGCGGCTGCTCGAATGGGAGGCCGAATGGCTCGACGGCTATGAGGGCGCGAAGCCGGTTCGCGTCGGCAATGCCGCCCACGCGCAATTGCAGCTCGACGTCTATGGCGAGCTGATCGACGCGTTCCACCAGTCGCGCATGGCGAAACTGAAGCTCGACGACGAGAGTTGGGCGTTGGAATGTGCCGTGCTGAAACACCTCGCCGAGGTCTGGGATCAGCCCGACAACGGCATCTGGGAGCGCCGCGGCCAGGCCAAGCACTATGTCTTCTCGAAGGTGATGACCTGGGTTGCCTTCGACCGCGGTATCAAGAGCGCCGAGACCTTCGGCTTCAAGGCGCCGCTGCTGCATTGGCGTACCTTGCGCGATGCCATCCAACGCGACGTCTGTGAGAGAGGCTTCGATGCAGAGGCCAACGCTTTCGTCGAGTCCTATCGCTCGAAGGTCCTGGATGCCAGCGTACTGTTGCTGCCCGCGGTCGGCTTTCTTCCGGCAAACGACCCGCGCGTGCGCGGCACAATCGCGGCGGTCGAACAGCACTTGATGCGCGACGGCTTCGTGCTGCGGCATGATCCGCGTGAGGTGTCCGAGGAGACGCAGCCGATCGAAGGGGCGTTCCTCGCCTGCAGCCTGTGGCTGGCGGATGCTCATGTGCTTGCCGGCGACCTCGACAAGGCGCAGGTGTTGTTCGATCGCGTGGTCGGCATCGCCAATGATGTCGGGCTGCTGGCCGAGGAATACGATTCAGTGGCGCGGCGTCAGACCGGCAATTTTCCGCAGGCGCTGACCCATATCGCGCTGATCAACACGGCCCATAATTTGTCCGCTGCCAGGACCCGCAGCGAGAAGCCCGCCGTGCAGCGGTCGCAGTGACGGAACTTCAGGCCGCAGTGCTTGTCGTGCCGGATGCCTGTGGCGCGAGATCCGGGCACAGCACGAGCTTGCCCTCCAGGCCACCGGCTTCGAGGCGTCGGTGCGCATGAGCAACTTCATCGAGCGATATCCGCGCGGCGATGCGCGGCTGGATGGCGCCACTGGCAAGCAGAGCGAACAGGCGCTTAAGGTCTTCGGTGAACCATTCAGGATGTTGCAGCCGCATCGCGTTGATCGAGTAGAAAAAAGCCGACCTGCCGCCAGGCAACCACCTCCAGAGATAAAGTCGCGCGATCCACATCAGCATGGTGAGCATCCGTCGCCGATCCTGCGCGCCCGCCGAGTAGCCATAGGCGCAGAGCAGACCGCCACGCTTGAGTGCCGAAAATGACCGGCGATAGCCATCCTCCCCGATGACATCGAACACGACGTCAAATCCACCTGGCAAGACGCGCGTGAAATCTTCGCGCTGATAATCAAGCGGCGTAGCCCCGAGCTCACGGATCAGCGCAGCGTGCCTTCCATGAGCTCCGCCCCATAGCTGAAGTCCAGCCATGCTACCGAGTACGAGAAGCGCCTGTCCGACCGCTCCGGCAGCACCATGCACCAGCACACGCTGCCCCGGCTGCACCCGCCCAGCGCGGTGCAGGAGCTGATATGCCGTCATCCAGCTGAGGATCAGCGCGGCCGCTTGCGCCGAATCAACGCCCATCGGCACGTGGGTCAAGTGACGCGCCTGGAGCGTGCGATAGGCCGCATTCGATCCGAGCACCGTCATGTCGGCCACACGGTCACCAAGCTGAAATCCGCTCACGCGATCGCCGAGCTGATCGATTTCTCCAATAACATCGTAGCCCATTACCAGGGGTGGCCGACGGGAGGCAGTTTGCGGGTAGAGGTGCCGTCGGATCAGAGTATCGGTGTACTCGAGCCCCGAGGCGAGCACACGGATCCGTACCTCGCCCGTACCGGCCGTCGGCAGCGGAGCGTCGACGACTTCCAGCTCCTCAGGTCCGCCAAAGCGACGAAGTTGAACTACGCGGTTGCGCGCTTCGATCACACGCCGATCCCCGCAATCTCAGATTCGAGAAGTGCATCACGAGTGTTGCAATTGGATGGTCTGACACCACCAAGTCTGTTGCAAAGAATCAGCTCGAAATCGGGCCTTGTAATTGATGCAGATCAATTCGGCGCGTGGCCCATGCCAGCCGCCCGGTCGTCCATTGTCTGCTTCTCGGCAGCAGAGCGGACATCCCAGAAATGTTGCTAACGATGAGCAAGCGCCTTAGTCGATCCCGTTGCGCTTCAGGATCATCTCGATGGCGCCGGCAAAGCCTTCCTGCTCGTTGCTCGTCGTGACGTAAGTTGCCTGCTGCTTGACATTGTCCGCTGCATTGCCCATCGCGATCGACAGGCCGCTGACGCGAAACATCGCAAGGTCGTTCTGCATGTCGCCGATAGTCGCGACCGCATCGGTCGAGATGCCGAGCCGTCGCGCCATCGACTGGACGAAGGTGCCCTTGTTGCAGCCGGGCGGGGTGACGTCGAGATAGTAGGTCTGCGAGCGAATCGCCTCGGCTTCAGTCCCCAGCGCTTCCTGCATCACTTTTTCGCAGGCCTCCAGATGCGGCGCGTCGGCGCTGGCGCCGACGATCTTGCATGCGCTCGAAAGATAGGACGTGAAATCGCTGACGATGGTCGGATCGGCGCGGATCGTGTGCTGCTCGTGACCGACGTACTTCCCATCCGGATTGCGGATCAGCCACTTGTCCGACGTGAACAGCCAGATATCGACGCCGAACTCGTCGAGGATCTTGATGCTGCGCTCGGCGGCTGAGGCGGGGATCAGATGCTGCTCGACCGGCATCATCTGCGGATCGACGATAGAGGAGCCGTTGAAGGCACCGATCGGCAGCGAGAGCGCCAACGGCTCGATCAGGAAGCGCATGCCGATGCTGGGGCGGCTGGAGGTGATGGTGAAGCCGATCCCGGCATCACGCAGTCGCTGCACCGCGGCCCTGGCGCGCTCGGTGAGCGTCTTGTCCTTGGTCACCAGGGTGCCGTCGACGTCGGAGACCACAAGTGAGATGGGGGTCATGACATGGCCTTGTGCTTCTCGCTGCCGAATCTCAACTGCCGCAACACGCCATCTACGATCGCCTCGACGGTCTCGTCGATCGAGACTGTGATCACGTGTTCGCTCGCTTCCGGCGGCTCCAACGTTGTGAACTGGCTGGTCAGCAGCCCGGGTGGCATGAAGTGGCCCTTGCGGAGGGCGAGGCGGTCGGCGATCAGCTCCTGGCTGCCCTTCAGGAAGACGAAGCGGACGTCATCACGTCCACGCAAGAGCACGTCGCGATAAGTGTGCTTCAGCGCAGAGCAGGCGATGATGACGTGCTCGCCAGCCTTGCAGGCACGCGCGATCTCGTCGGCGATGGCGTTGAGCCAGGGCCAGCGGTCCTCGTCGGTGAGCGGCTGGCCGGCGCTCATCTTCGCGACATTGCTCGGCGGATGGAAACTGTCGCCGTCCTCGAAGCGCCAGCCGAGCCGCTCACCCAGTGCTTCCGCAACCGTGCTCTTGCCCGAGCCCGACACACCCATCACGATCAATGCACAAGGTGCTTCACTGCCCGCCACGAATCCCCTCCGGGAGCGCGGCCTGGTCGACCAGCCAGACGGTCTCACCATTCGAGCGCGCGCGTACGGCCGGCAGGTTCTCGCCATTGAGGAGCCGCGTCAAGATCGCTTGCTTGTCGGACCCGGCAATCTCGAACAGCATTTCGTGGCATGATGCCAGAGCGGGCAGGGTGAGCGAGACCCGCGGCACGAAAGGCGCGACATTGGCCTTGGGTACGCCGACGACCCAGCGCTCTGTCTCCTCGACCGCGGGATAGCCGGGAAACAGCGAAGCGGTGTGGCCGTCCGGTCCCGCGCCCATCAGGACCAGGTCGAACAGTGGGCGCGACGGATCGAGCTGGTCCCCACCATAGAAGGATTGGAGCTCGTGCTGATAGGCCTCGGCGCTCTGATTAGGATTCTCGGTCGCGGTGGGGATCGGGTGGACATGGCCGGACGGTGCGCTGCGATCGAGGAGGATCGTGCGCGCTACCGTCATGTTGCTGAGGGGATCACCGTCCGGCACGAACCGCTCGTCGCCGATGAACCAGTGCACGCGCTCCCAGGGAATCTTGTCTCGCCAAGCCTCGCTGGCGAGCAATTGATAGAGCTTCTTCGGGCTCGATCCGCCGGTGAGGCAGATCGCAATGCGGCCCGGGTTGGCCGCAATGCGCGCCATCACGCGTTCGGCCGCGGCCCGCGCCAGCGCATCGGCGTCGGCTTCGACGATCAGTTTCGGCTGGTCGGCCGCAGCCATCACGAATATTTCCGCCAGCTGCGCCCATCGCGCCGGAGTAGCTCGTCGGCGCAGGAGGGGCCATCACTGCCGGCACGATAAGTCTCGATGCCGTTGGTGCCCGCCTTCTTCCAGGCATCGAGGAACGGCTGCACGGCTTGCCACCCGGCTTCGACGCCGTCGGCGCGCTGGAACAGGATGTTGTCACCGATCATGCAGTCGTAGATCAGCGTCTCGTAGCCGGTGCTCGGATCGGCCTTGAAATAGTCGCCGTAGCGAAACTTCATCTCGACACCGTCGATCGTGACGCTCGGTCCCGGAATCTTCGCATTGAACTGCAACTCGATGGTCTCGGTCGGCGCAATACCGATGGTCAGGAAATTCTGCGACAGGCGATCGACCGTGGTGCCGCTGAACATCGACAGCGGCGCCTGCTTGAACTTGATCGCAACCTCGGTGCGCTTGTGAGCCAGCGCCTTGCCGGTACGCAGATAGAAGGGCACGCCGGCCCAGCGCCAGTTGTCGATCAGGAGCTTTAGCGCCACGTAGGTCTCGGTCGTGCTCCCGGACTTGACGTCCTCGGTCTTGCGATAGTCCGGGATATCGGAATCGCCGACGCGGCCTGCCAGATATTGCGCGCGCACCGAACTCTTCAGCGCTTCCTCTTCGCTCGGTTGCTGGATCGCGGAAAGAACCTCGGCCTTTTCGGAGCGGACGGAGTGCGCATCGAAACGGCTCGGCGGCTCCATCGCGACCAGCGACATCAGCTGAAACAGATGGTTCGGCACCATGTCGCGGAGTGCGCCGGTGGCGTCGTAGAAGCCGCCGCGATGACCGACGCCGAGCCGTTCCTCCACCGTGATCTGGATGTGGTCGATATGGTTGCGATTCCAGATCGGCTCGAACATGCCGTTGGCAAAGCGCAACACCAGGATGTTCTGCACCGTCTCCTTGCCGAGATAGTGATCGATCCGATAGATCTGGTGCTCCTCCATGATCTTCAGGAGCTCGGCATTCAGCGCGCGGGCCGAGGCAAGGTCGGTGCCAAATGGCTTCTCGACCACGAGCCGCCGCCAGGCGCCGTTGTTCTCCTTCATCAGTCCGGTGCGGCCGAGCTCGCGCGCGGTCGGTGCAAACGCCGCCGGCGGGGTCGCCAGATAGAACAGCCGGTTGCCGCCGGTGCCGCGGGAGCATTCGAGCGCGTCCAGATGCTCGTGTAGTTTATCGAAGGACGCTGGATCCTTCGTATCGGCCTCGACAAAGGTCACGCATTGCAGGAGTTGCCGGGCGACGACGTCGTCCACCGGACGGGTGGCATGCTCGCGCAGGCCCTTCAACAGGCCGTCGCGCAGCTCGTCATTCGACATGCCCTTGCGCGCGACGCCCACCACGCAGAATTTCTCCGGCAGCAGGTTCTCGGCGGCGAGATTGTAGAGCGATGGGATCACCAGGCGATGGGTGAGATCGCCGGTGACGCCGAAGATGACGAAGGCGCAATTTTCGGGCTTGCGTTTGGGCTGCGGGTCTTTTGTCACGAATGGCGGGCCTTCAGGCTTTGGGCTTGGGTGCGCCCGGTTGTTTCGGCTCCTTGTGCCCCCCGAATCCGGCACGCATGGCGGAGAGGATTTTCTCCGCAAAGGTATGCTCCTTGCGTGACCGGAAGCGGGCAAACAGCGCCGCGGTCAGCACTTCGGCCGGCACCGCCTCGTCGATCGCCGCATTCACGGTCCAGCGCCCTTCGCCGGAATCCTCCACGAACCCCGAATATTCCGCCAGCGCCGGGCTGTCGGCGAGAGCGGTCGAAGTCAGGTCGAGCAGCCAGGACGGGATCACGCTGCCGCGCCGCCAGACCTCGGCAATGTCGGCGAGATCGAAATCGAAACGATGATCCGCCGGCAGCGCCTCGATGTCAGCATTCTTGAGGATGTCAAAACCCTCGGCATAGGCCTGCATCAGGCCGTACTCGATGCCATTGTGGATCATCTTGACGAAATGACCGGCGCCGACCGGGCCGGCGTGGATGTAGCCCTGCTCGATGCGGGGATCGCGGCCCTCGCGTCCGGGCGTACGCGGGATCTCGCCCGCGCCCGGCGCAAGCGTGCCGAAGATCGGATCGAGCCGGTCGACGACGGCTTTGTCGCCACCGATCATCATGCAATAGCCGCGGTCGAGCCCCCAGACGCCGCCGGAGGTGCCGACGTCGACATAGTGGATGCCACGCTCCTTCAGCGCTTTGCCGCGGCGGACGTCGTCCTGCCAGAAGGTGTTGCCGCCGTCGATGATGACGTCACCGGCTTGCATCAGCTTTGCGAGCGTCTCGATCGTCGTCTCGGTGATGCGGCCGGCGGGCAGCATCACCCAGGCGGTGCGCGGCTTGTCGAGCTTGGCGACGAACTCTTCCAGCGTGCTCGCGCCTTGCGCGCCGTCCGCCGCAAGGTCGGCGACGGCCTTGGCGTCCTTGTCATAGACCACGGCCGAATGGCCATTCCGCATCAGCCGGCGGACAATGTTGCCGCCCATCCGGCCGAGGCCGATCATGCCGAGCTGCATTGACCTATCCTCTTTCAGTTCAACGCTTGGGAGAGCGCGGCGTTCAGCGCGGCAAGGCCTTTCTTCAGCCCGCCCTTCAGGTGCACGCGGAGCGCGCGTCGTCCGCGCTCGGTGAGAACATCGAAGTCGCCGCGCGCCTGCGCCGCCTTGATGACGCCAAAGCTCGCCTTCTGGCCCGGCACCGGAAGGTCCTCGGCGTCGTCGGTCGTGATTTGCAGGAACACGCCGCTGTCGGGCCCGCCCTTGTAGGCCTGTCCGGTCGAATGCAGGAAGCGCGGACCGAATTCAGCGGCGGTGGCGACACGGCGCTTTTCGAGCACCTCCGTCCGCATCGCCTGCAAGGCTTCGATCGTGGCCTTGTCGCGCGCGATGTAGCCGAGCAGGGCGACATAGTCGCCTTGCCGGGAGCGGTCGAGATGCGCTCTCAGCCAGGAGGTGAGGTCGCCGTTCGCGCCGGCGGCACGGAGCGCTGCGGCATTGGCGTCGTCGGTGTAGAGATCGGCGTCCGCGGTGCTGACGACCGGCTCCTCCGGCGGCAGCGCGCCGGTCTTCTCGAACGCGGCGGTGAGCTCGCGGGTCTTGATCTTGGCTGCTTCCACGTCGGGCTGGTCGAACGGGTTGATGCCGAGGATGGAGCCCGCGACCGCCGTCGCCATCTCGAAGCGGAAGAACTCCTGGCCGAGATGGTCGACCGACTTCATGAGGATGCGCACCACGGGATGGCCGGCCTTCTCGAGCGCGGAGAGCATCCCGTCATGGACGGCATCTGCTTCACCCTCGGTGCGGATGTCGATGAAGAAGCGGTCGTCTCCATAGACTGAATGATCGACCAGCGGCTCGCCGTCGATCGGGATCAGGCCCTTGCCTTCCTTGCCGGTCGATTCGGCGATGAGCTGCTCGGCCCAGGCGCCGAAATCGGCGATCTTCTTCGAGGCGTAGATCGTCACCTTGTCGCGGCCTTCCAGGCCTGCAAGGCCCATCGCGAGGCCGAGCTGCACGCCGGGATTCTCTTGCGGCGGCACGTCCGGTCCGCATGAGCGAGCCATCGCGAGCGCGTGCCCGATGAAGCTCTTGACGTCTATGCCAGCGGTCGCGGCGGGCACGAGGCCGAACGGCGAAAGCACCGAATAGCGTCCGCCGATGGAGGGTTCGCCGTGGAAGATGCGGGCATAGCTGAGCTTCTTGGCAGCCTTTTCCAGCGAGGAACCGGGATCGGTGACCGCGATGAAGCGGTGGCCGGTCTTCACCGACGGCCCGACCGCCTTGGCGACGCGGTCATAGAAATAATCCTTCATCGCGTTCGGCTCGGTGGTGCCGCCGGATTTGCTGGAGACGATGAAGACGGTGTTGGCGATGTCGATCTTGGCTTCCATCGCCCGTACCTGCGCCGGGTCGGTCGAGTCGAGCACGTGCAGCTTGGGGAAGCCGGCTCTTCTCGCGAACGTCTCGGCCAGAACTTCCGGACCGAGACTCGATCCGCCCATCCCGAGCACGACTGCGTCGGAAAAATGCTGGCCCCTCACCCGGTTCGCATAGTCGGCGTAGTCGGCGACATCGGCCTTCGCCGCGCTGTCGAGCCAGCCGAGCCATTTGTTCTCGTCCGTGCCGGTCCAGACCGACTTGTCGCGCTGCCAGAGCCTGCGGATTTTCGCCGACGCCCGCCAGTCTTCGGTGCTCTTGGTCACGGCCTTGCCGAGCCCCTCGCCCAGCACAAGCTGCTGGCGGTTGATCGCCGTCCCTAGCACGGTGGCGCGCTTATGGGCGACCGCGCCATAGAGCTTGTCGGCGGCGTCGGCAAACAGCTTCACGCCGTCCCTGACGAGCTCCTCGGTGATCTCGTCAAGAGAGATGCCGGAGCGCTCGAGCTCCTCCAGCACGTGGGCGGCCTCCTCGACATTCTCCTCCAGGCTGTCGCGCAGCTTGCCGTGGTCGCGGAACGCATCGAGCGTCGCCGGCGGCACGGTGTTGATGGTGTTCGGGCCGATCAACTCCTCTACATAAAGGACGTCGCTATAATCCTTGTTCTTGGTGCCGGTGGAAGCCCACAGCATCCGCTGCGGCTTCGCACCCTTGGCGGCGAGCTTGTCCCAGCGTGGCCCGGAGAACAGGCGCTTGTAGTCCTGGTAGGCGACCTTTGCATTTGCGATCGCGACCTTGCCCTTGAGCGCCGCGAGACGCTCTTTTTCGCTGGGATCGTTGGCGCGGGCGATCTTGTCGTCGAGCTGCTTGTCGACCACGGTGTCGATGCGGCTGACGAAGAAGCTTGCGACGCTTGCCACATGCGACGGATCGCCGCCGCCAGCCACGTATTTCTCAAGGCCCGCAAGATAGGCCTCGGCGACCTCCAGATAGACCTCCTTGGAGAACAACAGGGTGATGTTGACGCTGATGCCTTCGCCGATGAGCTGTTCGATGGCCGGCAGGCCCTCCGGCGTCGCCGGCACCTTGATCATCAAGTTTTTGCGATCGACATCCTTCCAGAGCCGCCGGGCTTCGGCGACCGTCCCTTTGGTGTCCATGGCCAGATAGGGTGACACCTCCAGGCTGACGAAGCCGTCCTGGCCCTTCAGGTGGTTATAGACCGGGCGCAGCACGTCGGCGGCGTTCTGGATGTCCTCGACTGCGAGCTGCTCGAAGAGGTCGGCGACCGGACGGTCGCCGCGCTTCAGCGCCTTGCCGATCGGGGCGTCATATTCGTCCGAGCTGCCGATCGCCTTTTCGAAGATCGACGGGTTGGAGGTGACGCCCTTGACGCCGTCGGTCTCGATCAGCCGCTTCAGGTCGCCTTCGGCGATGAAGCCGCGGGCCAGGAAATCCAGCCAGACGGCCTGTCCGTGCTTTTCCAGTTCTTTGACGGGATTCATGATCACTCTTTTCTCCGAGCCGGTGGCAGGCGAGGGGTTCCCGCGCCGGTCCTGACGCGCTATGGTGTGTTACCATGGCCTTGGGAGGGAACCAATCAAGGGTATGTGCGTCGTACTCTCGGCATAACTCCGTTGAGAGCGTAGCGATCCAGTTGATCGGGCGCGTCGTTGCGCGAAAGTCGTTGGCCGCCAAGTTTATCGGCCTGAGACCGTAGCGTAGCGTCAGCCTTGGCTGAGCGGAGTTTCGTGTCGCTGGCTCAAGCATTTGCCCGTGCGGCGGGTTGCCTCAGTTCATTCATGAACTGCCGTGCTGGCGGATAAGCATGCACGCAAATTTTGACGACCTTGCGATTGCCGTCACGCCGCGTCCATCTGCCTTTCCTGCCGATCTCGACGTGTCCAACGATCTCGATGTCGGTCATAGCTTTTCCCGCCTCGCAGAGCCGATTGTGCTGGGGTTTGTCATGCCCCTTTTCAGCGCCGCGCTTGCCTTCGAGTTGTGCGGCGGCCTTGGCGCCTGTGAGCGGGCGGCGGGCCGCGCGGGTGTTCTGCTGTTCGGGCTCGTCATCTGCCGACTGATCTGGATGTCGCTGGCCGAGCGGTGCGCGACCGTCAGCCACCACCGCATCCGCGATCTGCGTGCCGGCGATGAATTCCTGCTCTGGGACTCGATCGAAGACGTTTCGGTGCGTGAAAGCTACGGATGCAAAACCGTTATGCTGACGCCGGCGCTGCGGCGGCAACTTCGCAGCGTCAGGAGCAGAGGCGCGATCTCGCCGCGGAATGACACGGATTTCAGCGTCATCGCTCCGGCCGGGCCGGCGACGGACTTCGCGACGCTGCTGCGAGCCTGCCTGGCTTGCCACGACGCGAGCAAGCTGCGCGCCGCATTGCAGCAGAAGAGCCATCACGACGTTCAAGGCTTCGCCGTCAAAGCGTCATAAGTTTGCCGTCGGCGGGGCAGCTATGTTGCGCTGCCGGATGGACCAATCCCCGGTAACGCCCGGATGTTGCCGCGGGGCGACATTTGCTGGAAATTAGCACGTACGGGTATAGATTCGCATAAATAACAGGCAAGTGCCTGTTCGTAACTCACCCGGTGCCTACGTAGTGCGTTGCGCCAACAAGGTGCTCGGGTGTCCAATGATCGTCATGTGCTCACGCTGATTCGAGACGGGCGCTGAGGAACGGTCCGGTAACTGCTTTCGTTTCAGCTTGAGTGGCGGAAATCACGCGGAGAGGGATCATGTACAACGATTCTTTGTTCAACGCTTTCGCTCGGTCGTTCGAGGCGAGAAGCCAGCACGACATGTCGATGGCGGAATATCTGGAATCGTGTCGAAGCGATCCCATGAAGTACGCGAATTCAGCCGAGCGACTACTAGCTGCGATCGGTGAACCCCAGACGATTGACACGGCCAAGGACCCACGCCTTGGCCGTATCTTTTTGAACCGCACGATCCGCACCTATCCGGCCTTCGCCGGCTTCTACGGCATGGAGGAAACGATCGAGCGCATCGTTGGTTTCTTCCGTCACGCCGCGCAAGGGCTCGAAGAACGCAAGCAGATCCTCTATCTGCTCGGCCCGGTCGGCGGCGGCAAATCATCGCTCGCCGAGCGGCTCAAGTCGTTGATGGAGGTGCAGCCCATCTACGTGCTGAAGGCTGGCGATGAACTGAGCCCGGTGTTCGAAAGCCCGCTCAGCCTGTTCGATCCCGAGCAGCTCGGACCGATGCTGGAAGAGAAGTACGGCATTCCGCGCCGGCGTCTCACCGGTCTCATGAGCCCGTGGTGCTACAAGCGGCTGGAGGCCTTCGGCGGCGACATCTCGCAATTCCGCGTCGCCAAGATCCAGCCGTCGCGGCTGCGCCAGATCGCGATCGCCAAGACCGAGCCCGGCGACGAGAACAATCAGGACATCTCCTCGTTGGTCGGCAAGGTCGATATCCGCAAGCTCGAGACCTATGCGCAGAACGACCCGGATGCGTACAGCTATTCCGGCGGTCTCAACCGCGCCAACCAGGGCATCCTCGAGTTCGTCGAGATGTTCAAGGCGCCGATCAAGATGCTGCACCCGCTGCTCACTGCGACGCAGGAGGGCAACTATATCGGCACCGAGAACATCGGTGCGATCCCCTTCACCGGCATCATCCTCGCGCACTCGAACGAGGCCGAGTGGGCGAGCTTCAAGTCCAACAAAAACAACGAAGCCTTCATCGACCGCATCTGCGTGATCAAGGTGCCTTACGTCCTGCGGTACACCGAAGAGCAGAAGATATACGAAAAGCTGATCCAGGGCTCAGAGCTCGCCTCGGCACCTTGCGCGCCTGCGACGCTGGAGACGATGGCGCGGTTCTCGGTGATGTCACGTCTGCGCAAGCACGAAAATTCCACGCTGTTTGCCAAGATGCGGGTGTACGATGGGGAAAGCCTGAAGGAATCAGATCCCAAGGCGCGCAGCGTTCAGGAATACCGTGATGCCGCCGGTGTCGATGAGGGCATGGACGGCGTTTCCACTCGCTTCGCCTTCAAGATCCTGGCCGCGACCTTCAACCACGATCCGCAGGAGGTCGCTGCCGATACCGTGCATCTGATGTACGCGCTGGAACAGGCGATCCGCCGCGAGCAGCTTCCCGAAGAGACCGAGAAACGCTACCTGGAGTTCATCAAGGCCGAGCTTGCGCCGCGTTATGCCGAGTTCATCGGTAACGAGATCCAGAAGGCCTATCTCGAATCCTACTCGGACTACGGCCAAAACCTGTTCGATCGCTACGTGGACTATGCCGATGCCTGGATCGAGGATCAGGACTTCAAGGATCCCGATACGGGACAGCTCCTGGATCGCGAACTCTTGAACCAGGAGTTGACCAAGATCGAGAAGCCGGCCGGCATCGCCAACCCGAAGGACTTCCGGAACGAGGTGGTCAAATTCTCGTTACGGGCCAGGGCTCAGAATAGCGGCAAGAATCCGAACTGGACCTCTTACGAGAAGATTCGCGACGTGATCGAAAAGCGGATATTCTCTCAGGTCGAGGACCTGCTTCCGGTGATCTCGTTCGGTTCGAAGAAGGACGGCGAGACCGAGAAGAAGCACGGCGAGTTTGTCGCACGCATGGTGGAGCGCGGCTACACCGAGCGTCAGGTTCGCCGGCTTGTCGAATGGTACATGCGTGTGAAGCAGGCCGGTTGAGGCGGATGAGACAGTGGCCCACATTATTGACAGGCGCCTGAACCCGGGCGGCAAGAGTCTTGAGAACCGCCAGCGGTTCTTGCGTCGGGCCAAATCCCTGGTGCAGGGCGCCGTCAAGAAGACCTCGCAGGAACGCGATATCAAGGACGTCCTGGAAGGGGGGGAGGTCACGATCCCCCTCGACGGGATGCACGAGCCGCGCTTCCGCCGCGAGGGTGGCACGCGCGACATGGTGTTGCCGGGGAACAAGAAGTTCATCGAGGGCGACTATCTGCAGCGTTCGGGGCAGGGCGGCGCCAAGGACTCCGGTCCCGGTCAAGGTGACAGCGAGGATGCCTTTCGCTTCGTCTTGAGCCGCGACGAGTTCGTCGATCTCTTCCTCGACGATCTCGAGCTTCCCGACCTCGCCAAGCGCAAGATCACCCAGACCGAGAGTGAGGGCATCCAGCGCGCCGGCTACACCACGTCTGGCTCACCTGCGAACATCTCCGTCAACCGGACCGTCCAGCTCGCGCTCGCCCGCCGTATCGCGTTGCGCCGTCCGCGCAAGAGCGAGATCGATGAGCTGGAAGCAAGGATCGCCGAATGCGCCGACGAGGACGAGCGCGCGGCGCTCCTCACTGAGCTCGAGAGGCTGAAGGCGAAATCCAAGCGCATCCCCTTCATCGATCCGCTCGACATCCGCTACCGCCGCTTCGAGACGGTGCCGAAGCCTGTGGCGCAGGCGGTGATGTTCTGCCTGATGGACGTCTCCGGCTCGATGTCCGAGCACATGAAGGATCTCGCCAAGCGTTTCTACATGCTGCTCTACGTCTTCCTGAAGCGCCGCTACAAGCACGTCGAGATCGTCTTCATCCGCCACACTGACCGCGCGGAGGAGGTGGACGAGCAGACCTTCTTCTATGGTCCGGCCTCGGGCGGCACGCTGGTGTCGAGCGCGCTCCAGGCGATGCATGAGATCGTGCGCGAGCGCTTCAATCCGTCGGACTGGAACATCTACGCAGCCCAGGCCTCCGACGGTGACAACTCCTATTCCGACGGCGAGCTCGCCGGCATGCTCCTGACCGAGAAGATCCTGCCGGTCTGCCAGTTCTTCGCCTATCTCGAGGTCGGGGAGTCCGGTGGCAGCGCGTTCGATCTCTCCGACTCCTCGCTCTGGACGCTTTATGACCGCCTGCGCAACAGCGGCGCGCCGCTGTCGATGCGCAAGGTCAGTGAGCGCAGCGAGATCTTCCCGGTGTTCCACGACCTGTTCCAACGCCGCGAAAATCAGGAGAAGGCCGCTCCATGACGGACAAGACCGGGCGATTGTTCGAGGGCGCGGATTGGGACTTCCACACCTTGCAGCGTATCCACGATGCCTGCGAGGATGTGGCGAAGAAGGAGCTCGGCCTTGACGTCTATCCGAACCAGATCGAGGTGATCACCGCCGAACAGATGCTGGACGCGTATTCCTCCGTCGGCATGCCGCTGTTCTACAAGCACTGGTCGTTCGGCAAGCACTTCGCCTTCCACGAGGCCTCCTACCGCAAGGGCCTGATGGGCCTCGCCTACGAGATCGTCATCAACTCTTCGCCATGCATCTCCTATTTGATGGAGGAGAACACGGCGACGATGCAGACGCTGGTGATTGCGCATGCTGCGTTCGGCCACAACCACTTCTTCAAGAACAACTATCTGTTCAAGCAGTGGACCGATGCCGACGGCATCCTGGACTATCTCGACTTCGCCAAGACCTACGTCTCGCAATGCGAGGCGCGTTATGGCCGCGTCGAGGTCGAGCGCACGCTCGACGCGGCGCATGCGCTGATGTCGCACGGCATCGACCGGTATCCCGGCAAAAAGAATATCGATCTGCGGGCTGAGGAAAAGCGCGCCGGCCGCCGCCGTCAGCACGAGGAGGAGGTCTTCAACGACCTCTGGCGCACCGTGCCCAAGGGGGCGGCCAAGAGCCGGTCGGTGCTGAGCATCGAGCGTCGCCGCAAGCTGCTCGGTTTACCGCAGGAGAATCTGCTCTACTTCCTGGAAAAGAGCGCGCCGCGGCTGGCGCCCTGGCAGCGTGAATTGCTGCGCATCGTCCGCCACATCGCGCAGTATTTCTACCCGCAGAGCCAGACCAAGGTGATGAACGAGGGGACAGCGACCTACGTCCACTATCGCATCATGTCGACCCTGCATAAGCAGGGCCGCATCACCGACGGCAACTTCCTCGAATTCCTCCAGTCACACACCAACGTGGTGTTCCAGCCCGAGTTCGACGATCCGCGCTTCTCCGGCTTCAATCCCTATGCGCTCGGTTTTGCGATGATGCAGGATATCGAGCGGATTGCGACCAATCCGGAAGCTGAGGACCGAGAGTGGTTCCCGGACATTGCCGGCAAGGGCGACGCCATCGGCGTGCTGCGCGACGTCTGGGCGAATTACCGCGACGAGAGCTTCATCGGGCAGTTCCTCAGCCCCAGGCTGATGCGGCACCTGCGCATGTTCCATCTCCACGACGACCCCGAGGAGCGCGCCGGCATTCGGGTCGACGCCATCCATGACGAGCGCGGCTTCCGTCGCGTCCGCCGCGAGCTGGCGCGGCAGCACGATGTCGGCTTCATCGATGCCAATATCGAGGTGGTCGACGTCGATCTCGCCGGCGATCGTCGGCTGATCCTGCATCACCACGTCATCAAGGGTTCGCAGCTCAGCGAGACCGACGCCAAGCGCGTGCTCCAGCATCTGGCCGATCTCTGGACCTACGACGTGTCGTTGATAGAGGTGGATGCCAACGACAAGGTTTTGCGGGAGTACGTCGTGAGCCCGCGGCCGATCCCCGCAGCGGCGTAACGCTCACGCGTGAAGCGTGCCCCGCGATGGAGTCCGGCAAGCCGCATCCCCATTTTCGCCGTCATGCCCCGGCTTGACCGGGAAATCCAGTACGCCGCGGCTTCTCGATTGAGAGACGCCGTCTCTGGAATGCTGGATCGCCCCGTCAAGCCGGGCGATGACAGCTGAGCTTGGGGCGGCGACACCAACCTCCGTCGACATCACGGCCGCAAATACAAATACCCCCGCGATTGCAGCTCCGCGAGGCGAACTACGCCGCCTTTTTCCGCGCTGACGAAGCCGGGCAAGAGATCCTTCAGCGTGATGTTCTGCGCCTTCATGGTGTTGCCGCAGGCGGCGAGCTCCACGCCGTCCCGGGAGAAATCGCCGACGCGCTTGCTGACGTCGGGATTGGCTTGCGCCGAGTGAAACGCCTTGAGCGCCGGCCCGTGGATGACGAGCGCGATCGTCACGTGCTCCGGGCCGCCGACGCCGTCGATATGGTTCTGGATGTTGCCGAGCACGAAGTTGACCTTCTCGGCATCGCTCAGATGATAGACCACCTTCAGCCTGTCTGCTGGCGTCGGTTCGGTCGCGGCCTTCGCGCGCGACGCGGCGAAGGCCGCGCCCAACGTTGACACTGCGCTCCACAAGATATTACGTCGATTCATCGCGTGCTCCGAAGTTCGGGTCGAACCTATCACTTGTGGCGAAGCGCGGCGAGTTCCTTGCGGTCGGTCACGAGCGAGGCGCACTCGCTGGTGTCGGTGCGGTCGAGTCGGAAAATCTTGTCGTCGGCGCCGGCGACCAGCGATTCCTTGGCGTCGTCGTCAAGTTTGTTGTTCTGCCAGACCTTGATGCGCTCGAGCCGCACGATCGCCGATTTATCATCCTTCGCCAGCGCGATCCCGATGCCGCCGCCGTCGCAATCGACGCCGCAGCCGAAGCGGACCTCGTCGCCATTGTCCTGAAACAGCGCGTGACCGCAGGAGCCGGAGGTGTCGAAGTCGCCCGAGCGGTGCCGATATCGGAAGCCGAGGCGGAAGGCGTAGTGCAGCTCCTTGTCTTCTTTCTCGTATTCGGCCGAGACCAGCAGCTTCATGGACGCAACCTTCTGCTTCGGATGCCGGTCCAGATGGTCGGCATCGTAGCGGCGGACGAAGCAGGCATAGGCCTTGTGGCCGGGCGCGCCTGCAAACATTCGCGCGTCAAAAGCATCGGACTGGACCTTGCTGGCCTCCTGGGCGTGGCCGGTGCCGCCGAGAGCGGCGAGGGTGAGGGCGACGAGAAGGGGGTGTTTCATGTGTGGTCCAGAGCTCTCTTCGAACCGAAGTGTCCGGCTGGTGGTCGGGCAGGGTATTTGGCGGTTAGTCGCTACGCGGGCGGGATGCGTTCACCTGCCCTCGATGACCCGGCACGTCTGGCGCGCCCGGATTTAGTTATCCCCCGGATGGCCGAATGCTGATACACGCGCGTGATGCAGTCGACTTTAGCCAATCCGGGCCACTCATGATCCGGCGTGCCTTCATCCGGGCTATCGGGCTCCTGGCGGCCGCGCCATGGCTTGCGGTGAACGCCCAGCCGGTCCCGCGCAGGAAGCTCGTCGGCATGGTCTCCTCGTTCAGCGAGCAGCAATTGCTGCCGCTCCGCGCTGCGCTCCTGGACCGGCTGCGCGAGCTCGGCTGGCGTGATGGCGACAATCTGGAGTTCGACCTGCGGCTGGCGAAGCCGATGTCATCCTCCCTGTCGGAGGCCTCGGCTTCGTTGGTGCAACGGAAGCCGGACCTGCTGATCGCACAGGGAAGTCCTACGCTCGAGGCAATGCGCAAGTACTCGGGCGCGATACCCGTCGTATTCCTGTTGGTGGCTGATCCGGTCGAGCTCGGCGTGGTGGCGTCCCTGTCACACCCCGGAGGAAGCCTCACCGGCTTCACGAATTTCGAACTCGCGGTCGGGGGCAAATGGGTCGATCTGCTGAAGGCCGTCGACACGACGATCGAGCGCATCGTCCTGATCGCCAATCCCGACAATAACACCAGCGCCCCGTTCGCGCGCCAGATCGAGAGCGACGGACGCGAAAGCGGCGTGAACGTGCAGACGGTTTACGTCCGCGATGCCGGCGAGATCGAGCGCGCCGTTCGCGGTGCAGGAGGTTTGCCCAGGGCTGGGCTGATGACGCTGCCCGACTCCCTGCCGATCCTGCATCAGGATCTGATCGTCGGCTTGACCAACGAGCTGCGCATTCCCAGCATCCATCCGTTCCGCAGCTTTCCGACAAGCGGCGCGCTGATGTCGTACGGGCTGGATTTCCCGGACTTGTTCCGCCAGGTCGCTTCCTATGCAGATAGCATTCTTCGCGGAACGAAGCCGGCCGATCTTCCGGTGCAGGCGCCGACAAAATTCGAGCTGGTCATCAATTTGAGGACGGCGAAGCTGTTGGGGATCGCGGTGCCGCCGGCACTGCTGGCGAGCGCCGACGAAGCCATCGAGTGAGTGAACGCTCGCTTGGCGAGAAGTTCCGTTGCGAGCTTTAGTCGCTCGCGACATGAGGAAAGTTCAAAGCACCCAGCGAGCATTTTCGCTCGGAACCCATGCCGACGCTTCGCGAGAAGCTCTGATCTAGTCGCACTTTGCTTGTTCCTCGCGGGCGATGTGATAGCCTGCAGCTTGCACGTTGAGCTCTTCGAGAGCTGAACGTGCAAGCCGCCATTTGCAAGTTTGTGGAGCCCCAGTAATGGGTGAAATTCGCAACTTCAAATCGGGGAATCAGGGTGAGCCGCCGCGTAACGCGATGCCTCGCCGCCTCGCCGCCATTATCGTCGGTGACATCGCCTCCTACAGCCGTTTGATGCAGGCCGACGAGGAAGGCACGCATGTCCGCGTCAAGCGGATCGAGCGCGATCTGATCCAGCCCAGCATAGTCGAGCACCACGGCACGCTGATCAAGACGACCGGCGACGGCTTCATCGCGATTTTCGACAGTCCCGTCGAGGCCGTTCGGTGCAGCATCGTCATCCAGCAAAATCTCGTCGGCCGCAACGCCACGCTTCCGAATCATTCCCGGATCGAATACCGGATTGGTGTCAATCTCGGTGATGTCATCGTGGAGCCGGACGACGTCTACGGCGACGGCGTCAATATTGCGACGCGGATCGAAGGGATTGCCGAGCCCGGTCAGGTCTTCATCTCAGGCGCGATCTATGAGCAGATCAAGCACAAGGTGGTGTGCGGCTACGAGTCGCTCGGGGATCGCAAGGTCAAGAATATCACCGATCCAGTGCGCGTCTATCGCGTGCTGCCGGACGCTGACGCCGTCGGCAGGACACGAGGTCGGCGCGAGAACATCCTGCTGTTTCTCCTCGGCCTGACGTTGCTCGTGATCGCGAGCGGCGTGCTTTGGTACCTGCTCGTGCAGCAACGCCCCCGCCTCGATCAACACGCGGCAGCTCCCCCCGCCGCGGCTCCCGCATCCCCGGCGCCGCAATCCGTTCCAACAGAATCCGGTTCGATGGCGCCGGCGCCGCAGGCCGCCCCCGTTGCCTCTCCGTCGCCGACAGCAATGCCATCGCCGGCGCCTGCGCCTCCACCGGTCCCGGCGCAATCCACGGCACAGGTCCAGGAGCCGGAAATGATCGCGATCCGCGCCGGCAGTTTTGCGATGGGCAGCAACGAGGATCCGACGGAAAGACCGATCCACCAGGTTGCGATCAAACCGTTCGCGATCGGGAAATATCCAGTGACTGTCCGTGAATGGAACGAATGTGCGGCGGCAAAGGCCTGCGGATTTACGGCAACCGGAAAGGACGACGCCGCCGTCACGAATGTAAGCTGGACGGACGCGCAGCAATATGCGGGCTGGCTCGCGCAGGCGACGAAGAAGCCGTACCGGCTTCCGAGCGAAGCCGAATGGGAATATGCCGCCCGCGGGGGTACCCAGACCAAGTACTGGTGGGGCGACAAGCCGCAGTCGGGCATGGCGGCTTGCAAGGATTGCGGAGACGTATCGGCTGATCAGCCGGTCAAGGTCGGCAGCTTTAAGCCCAATCCCTTTGGACTCTACGACATGGGAGGCGGCGTCGATCAGTGGGTCGCGGATTGCTGGCACAAGAACTACCAGGGCGCTCCGGCCGACGGCTCGGCCTGGAGCGGCGACTGCACTTCGCATGTTCTGCGCTCGGGGTCCTGGAAGAACGACGCGCGCTATGTGCGACCGGCGAACCGCGACAGCTACGATACCAATGTTCGCTATCCGACCCACGGCTTCCGCATAGCGCTTGGTCCGTAAGCGCGGAAGGAGATGCGATGAAGATCGTCTGCTGCCTCGCGCTTTCAGTGCTGCTCGCATCGTCCTCCAGCGCAGCCTATTCGCAAGGCAAGCCGGCGCCGAAGGACGCAAAGCTCTATTTCATCACGCCGCGCGATGGTCAGAAGATCAAAGGCGGATTCTGGGTCCGGTTCGGCCTCCGCAACATGGGCGTGACGCACGCCGGCGACGACTACCAGAACAGCGGCCATCATCATCTGCTGGTCGACGTCAACGAGCCGATCGACCCCAAGGAGCCGATTCCGCAGGACAAAACGCATCTTCATTTTGGAGCGGGGCAGACCGAGACCTTTCTCGAGCTTCCGCCGGGCACCCATACGCTTCAGCTGGTGCTGGGCGATGCGAAGCACTATCCGTTCGACCCGCCCGTTGTGTCGAGCAAGGTCAGCGTTCGGGTCAGATAGGATTTCGTCCGGTCTGTTGGCTAGCGCAGGCCGGCGTTGATCTTGTCCAGCACGGCCGAGCCCGGGCACAGCGCGTCCGCTTCCAGCGTGTTGAGGGGCGTCTCGACCGTGTTGAGATGCTCGTGCATATCGTCCGCGTCGGGGTCGACATACAGCAGGCCTGTGACGATCTGTCCCTTGGCGGCGTGCTTCTGCAGGAAGTTTTGGGCGCCGAGCCGGTCGTGCGGATCGTAGTCGGCATCGATTTTGCGCAGCGCGATCTTGCTGCCGTCATGCTGCTCGACGACCTGCACGGAGCCAGGGGCGTAGTCGACGCTGATCGGATCCCGCCCGACCAGCACGTCGAGCCGGTTCACCGCGTCATTGTGCTCGCGGACATAGTCAAAGCTCTTGGTCGAGCCGGCGTGATTGTTGAAGGCGATGCAGGGACTGATCACGTCGATGAACGCCGCGCCCTTGTGGCGGATCGCGGCGGCGATGAGTGGTACAAGTTGCGTCTTGTCGCCGGAGAAGCTGCGCGCGACGAAGGTCGCCCCCAACTGCAGCGCGATCGCGACGAGGTCGATGGCGTTGTCGGTGTTGGTGACGCCCTTCTTGGATTTCGAGCCGCGGTCGGCGGTGGCCGAGAACTGGCCCTTGGTCAGACCATAGACGCCGTTGTTCTCGACGATATAGGTCATGTTGACGCCGCGCCGGATCGAATGTGCGAACTGGCCGAAACCGATCGAGGCGGAATCGCCGTCGCCGGAGACGCCGAGATAGATCAGGTCACGATTTGCGAGGTTGGCGCCGGTCAGCACGGAAGGCATACGACCGTGCACTGAGTTGAAGCCGTGCGAATTGCCGAGGAAGTAGTCGGGCGTCTTCGATGAGCAGCCGATGCCGGAAATCTTCGCCACCCGGTGCGGCTCGATCGAGAGTTCGTAACAGGCCTCGATGATCGAGGCCGTGATCGAGTCGTGACCGCAGCCGGCGCACAGCGTCGAGATCTTGCCCTCGTAGTCGCGATGCGTGTAGCCGAGCTCGTTCTTCTTCAGGCCCGGGTGATGAAATTTCGGCTTTGCAATGTAGGTCATGACACGGCCTTGCGGAGCGGGGTCACCTTGAGGTGATCCTGGTGGTCGCCAATGGCTTTTGCGATGAAGCGGGCGGTGATGGGCGAGCCGTCGTAATGCACGATCGGCACGAGACGCACCGGGTCGATGCCGTTCTCGTTGACGATGAGCTGACGGAGCTGGCTGTCGCGGTTCTGCTCGACGACGTAGACGAAATCGTGCTCGGCGAGGAAGCTCGCGACGCTCGAATGGAACGGGAAGGCACGGATGCGCAACCGGTCGAGCTGATGCCCGCGGACTTCCAGAAGGCCGATCGCCTCGTCCATCGCCGGCGCCGTGGAGCCGAAATAGATCACGCCATATTTGGTCGGCCGTTCCGCATTGGCCTGGAGCGGCCGCGGCACGAGATCCTGCGCTGTCTCGAACTTGCGCACCAGGCGCTGCATGTTGTCGGCATAGACCGTGCCCTCCTCGGAGTAGCGCGCATAGCGGTCGCGCGAGGTGCCGCGGGTGAAGTAGGAGCCCTTGGTCGGATGCGTGCCGGGATAGGTGCGATAGGGGATGCCATCACCGTCGACGTCGAGATAGCGGCCAAAGTCGCGGCCTTCTTCCAGCATTTCCGCGGTCATCACCTTGCCGCGGTCATACTGCCGCGCGTCGTCCCACTTCAGCGGACGGCAGAGGCGGTGGTTCATGCCGATATCGAGATCGAGCATCAGGAAGATCGTGGTCTGAAGCCGTTCGGCGAGATCGAACGCGGCTGCCGCGAACTCGAAGGCCTCAGCCGGATCTTCCGGGAACAGCAGCACGTGCTTGGTGTCGCCATGCGAGGCATAGGCGCAGGCGATGATGTCGCATTGCTGTGTGCGGGTCGGCATGCCAGTCGAGGGGCCGGCGCGCTGGATGTTCATGATCACGGCCGGAATCTCGGCGAAATACGAGAGGCCGATGAACTCCGTCATCAGCGAGATGCCGGGGCCCGACGTTGCGGTGAAGGCTCGCGCGCCGTTCCAGGAGGCGCCGATCACGATGCCGATGGAGGCGAGCTCGTCTTCGCCCTGCACGATCGCGTATTTCGCCTTGCCGGTCTCGGGATCGTGCCGGTACTTCTTGCAATGGCTGGTGAAGGCTTCCGCAACCGACGAGGACGGTGTGATCGGATACCACGCGCACACCGTCGCGCCGCCATAGACGGCACCGAGCGCCGCGGCACTGTTGCCTTCGATGAAGATGCGGTCGCCGACCTTGTCGGCCTTCTTCACCCGCAGCCCGATCGGACATTTCAGATTCTGCAATGCCCAGTCGCGACCGAGATGCAGCGCATGGACGTTGGAGGAGAGCAGCTTCTCCTTGCCCTTGTACTGCTCGCCGATCAGCTGCTCGATCACCTTGGGATCCATGTCGAGCAGCGCCGCGAGTGCGCCGAGATAGATGATGTTCTTGAATAGTTGTCGCTGGCGCGGATCGGTATAGGTCGAGTTGGTGATCGCGGTCAGGGGAACGCCAATAACGGTGATGTCGCCTCGGAATTTCGTCGACGGCATCGGCTTGGTGGAATCGTAGAACAGGTAGCCGCCGGGCTCGATGCCGGCGACGTCCTTGTCCCAGGTCTGCGGGTTCATCGCCACCATCATGTCGACGCCGCCGCGGGCGCCGAGATGGCCGGCTTCGGTCACCCGCACTTCATACCAGGTCGGCAGGCCCTGGATATTGGAGGGGAAGATGTTGCGTGGGGAGACCGGCACACCGTGGCGCAGGATCGCGCGGGCAAACAGCTCGTTGGCCGAAGCCGAGCCCGAGCCGTTGACGTTGGCGAAACGGACGACGAAGTCGTTTACGCTGCTGATCGGCTTTTTGTCGGACATGATGATCCTGCGTAGGTCATATCGATGAGGTATTTCTGCATGTCCCAGGCTCCGGTGGGACAACGCTCGGCGCACAGCCCGCAATGCAGGCAGACGTCCTCGTCCTTCACCATCACACGCCCGGTCTTGAGATCGCCGGAGACGTAGAGATCCTGGTCGGGATGCATCGATGGCGCCTTCAGGCGCTGGCGCAGATCGGCCTCTTCCCCGTTCTCCGTGAAGGTGATGCAATCCATCGGGCAGATGTCGACGCAGGCATCGCACTCGATGCACAGAGAGGTCGAGAATACGGTCTGCACGTCGCAGTTCAGGCAGCGATGCGCCTCGCCGAGCGCGAGCTTGACGTCGTAGCCGAGCTCGACCTCGGCGCGGATGTCCTTCAGGGCCACCACCTTGTCGCGGTGCGGCACCTTGAAGCGCTTCTCCGGCGAGATGTCGTTGTCATAGCTCCACTCGTGGATGCCCATCTTCTGCGAGGTGACATGCACGGCAGGCAGCGGCCGCTCATTGATATCCTCGCCCGAGAGCAGCCTGTGGATCGACAGCGCGGCGTCGTGGCCGTGCGAAACCGCCCAGATGATGTTCTTCGGCCCGAAGGCGGCGTCGCCACCGAAGAAGACCTTTGGGTTGGTCGAGGCGAAGGTCTTGGGATCGACCTTCGGCATGTTCCATTTGTCGAACTCGATGCCGCAGTCGCGCTCGATCCAGGGGAACGCGTTCTCCTGGCCGACCGCCACCAGCACGTCGTCGCAGGGAATGGTCTGATCCGGTTCGCCTGAGGGGACGAGATTGCGCCGGCCCTTGGTGTCGTATTCGGCCCGGACCTTCTGGAAGGTGACGCCGATGAGCTTGCCGCCTACATGCTTGAATTCCACGGGCACCATGTAATTGAGGATCGGGATGTCCTCGTGGATGGCGTCTTCCTTCTCCCAGGGAGAGGCCTTCATCTCCTCGAAGCCGGAGCGCACAATGACCTTGACGTCCTGGCCGCCGAGCCGGCGCGCGGTGCGGCAGCAATCCATCGCGGTGTTGCCGCCGCCGAGCACGATCACGCGCTTGCCGATCTTGTCGGTGTGGCCGAACGAGACCGAGGACAGCCAGTCGATGCCGATGTGTATATTCGCGGCTGCCTCCTTGCGGCCGGGAATGTCGAGCTCGCGGCCGCGCGGCGCGCCGGAGCCGACGAAGATCGCGTCGTACTTGTCCGCGAGCAGGGCCTTCATGCTTTCGACGCGGTGGCCGCCTTTGAATTCGACGCCGAGATCGAGGATGTAGCCGGTCTCCTCGTCGATCACGGAATTGGGCAGGCGGAATTTCGGGATCTGTGAGCGCATCATGCCGCCGGCTTCGGGATCGGCATCGAACACCGTGCAGTGATAGCCGAGCGGTGCGAGATCGCGCGCCACGGTCAGCGACGCCGGGCCACCGCCAACCAGCGCGATGCGCTTGCCGTTCTTCGGCGAGGGACGCGGCAGGCGCTGCTTGATGTCATCCTTGAAGTCGGCCGCGACGCGCTTCAGGCGGCAGATCGCCACCGGAGTTTCCTCGACGCGTCCGCGGCGGCACGCCGGCTCGCATGGACGATCGCAGGTGCGTCCCAGAATTCCGGGAAACACGTTCGATTTCCAATTGACCATATAGGCGTCGCTATAGCGGCCTTGTGCGATCAGACGGATGTATTCGGGAACCGGGGTGTGCGCAGGACAGGCCCACTGGCAATCGACTACCTTGTGAAAGTAGTCGGGGGCCGCGATATCGGTCGGTTTCATTCCTACCCTGTCCGCACAGGCCCAAAGACCCGGCGGCCTTCTTGAGCTTGGCGAACGCTTACGCGTCGATATGGTTCTTAAATTGGATCATAGGCTTACCTTATTAGAACCAATCCGAAGCGCGCACAAAGGCAAATTTGGGCAATGCTGTGCTTTCATAGGAGCTACGCACACACAGCATTAACACTCGCGCATTCCATGCGGCGGTGCAGCATCCCGTGATGCGTGTGATAATTTCAGCCGCGTGCGATGTCGCTCTTCGCAAGATCCCACATCAGGCAGTAGGTGCCGACGGAAACGGGAAGCGACGACGGTGATGCTGCTGGACCGGTGAAGCGTTCGGCAATCACGGCAGAGACGGCGCTGACACGCGTGCCGTCGATCAGCACGAACCAATCGTTGGCGCCCGGGCTGCGCACCGGAATTTCCGCTGTCGGGCCGGAAAGCTCTGCATCGCTCTCGAGTAGATGCATGGAGATGATGCCGTCGTATTTTTCCGGCGCCAGCTTTTCCCGCAATGCATCGCGTAATCGTCCGGCATTGTCGGGCGTTGGGCGCAGCCGTACCACGCCGAGCGCGACACCGCGTCCGGTGCCGCGACTGATGGTGATGCACGCCACCGCGCGGATCATGTTCTCAAACCGTGCCATGGTCTGGCGCGACCAGTCGGTCGGGTTTGCAAGCCGCGCCCGATAAGCGGGACTGTCGAGCACGTCGAGCGTCGCAGTCGAATACAGGCAGAGATATTTGGGGCTGGCAGCGTGCGCGACATAGCGCCGCGCCTCCAGAAAGCCGTCGATCGCAACACGCTCCGCAAGATGTTCGCGATCATACCAGCGGTTGAAATCGGCCTCATGCTCCGCGTCGATGTTCATCGACGTCAGCAGCATGCCCTTCCCGGCGAGCGGCATTCTTCTTATTCCTTCCCTGCGAACACTCGACCCTCATGGTGAGGAGCCGCGAGCGGCGTCTCGAACCATGAAGGCCCAGCTGAGGCATCTCGGCCTTCATCCTTCGAGACGCGCTTCCGTGGGAAGCGCTCCTCAGGATGAGGGGACAGACCTTTATCGCGCGGCTTTCGAGCCGAGGTCCGCGATCGCTTTCATCACGGCGTCCCTCACGCCGGGATCATAGAGCGAATGCCCAGCCTCTTCCACGATGCGGATCTCGGAACCCGGCCACACTTTTGCGAGCGCCCAGGATGTCTCAGGCGGGCACAACAGATCATAGCGGCCCTGGATGATGATGCCGTGAATGCCGGCGAGATTGCCGGCATTTCGCAGCAGCTGATCCGGCGCCATGAAGCAGTCATTGATGAAGTAGTGTGCTTCCATGAACGGCGTCGCGGGCAGCGTGCGCCACACGTTGAGCGTGGCGAGATCAAGCCGCGTGCGTGCCGGCTTGTGTTCGGACAGCGTGCGCTCGGTATCATGCCAGGCCCGCGCGGCGGGGCCATGCTTATCAGGATCAGGATTGAGAATGCGGCGCCAATACGCCTCGATAGGCCGCTCTCGTTCTTCCGCCGAGAGCAGGCTCAAGAAGTCCTCGTTGAGCGCGGGATAGAGCTGCGGCAGCCGCGACGTGAAGCCGGTCTCGACCTCCGCTCGCGTGCCGAGAAAGGTTGCGCGCAGCACGATACCCGAAACGCGCTCGGGATGAGCTTCCGCGTAGGCCAGCGCAAGCGTCGCCCCCCAGGAGCCGCCGATCACGATCCAGCGTTCGAAACCGAACTTTTGGCGGATCAACTCCATGTCGGCGACGAGGTGCTGCGTGGTGTTGTGCTCGCGCGAGCCCTTCGGCCGGCTGCGGCCGGCGCCGCGCTGGTCGAACAGCACAGCATGGAAGCGTTCAGGATCAAAAAGCCGGCGATGGTCGGGCTGGCAGCCGCTGCCGGGACCGCCATGCAGATAGACGGCTGGGATGCCATCAGTGCGGCCGACGCTTTCGACATAGATCTCGTGGCCGTCCGAAACGGCAAGCATTTCCGAAGTCAGCGGCGCAAAGGGATCGGCGCGCTTGGCCGATTTGGCCGCGTCGGCGTCAGGCGCCATGCTTGCCGGACTCCACAGGGTCAGGCTCCAAAGTGCCACCGGCAAAGTTGCGGTAGAGGAAGCGGTTGGTCTCGCCTTCGGCTTCGCGTTCGGCCTGCTTGAAGATGGTCTCGTGCAGCGGCGACAGCGCGCAGGCCGGATCGGTATTGGCCGCATCGCCCGTCAGTGCAAAGGCCTGGCAGCGGCAGCCGCCGAAATCGATCTCGCGGAATTCGCAAGTTCGGCACGGCTCCTTCATCCAGCCGGTGCCACGATAGCGGTTGAAGGCGTCCGAGTTCTGCCAGATCCAGGCGATCGAATGATTGGAGCGCACGGATTCGAAGTCGAGCCCGGTGATGCTCTCGGCCGCATGGCAGGGCAGCACCTTGCCGGCGGGTGAGATGTTGAAGAACTGCCGGCCCCAACCGCCCATGCACTTCTTCGGCCGTTGCGCGTAGTAATCCGGCACGACGTAGTCGATCGCGAGCGTGCCCTTGAGACGCTCGCGCGCCTCCTCGACGATACGGGTGGTCTCGTCGAGCTGCGCGACCGTCGGCATCAGCGCGGCGCGGTTCTTCAGCGCCCAGCCGTAGTACTGGACGTTGGCGACCTCGAGCCGGTCGGCATCGAGATCGACCGCCATCTGGATGATGTCGGGGAGCTGGTGCAGGTTCTGGCGGTGCATCACCGCGTTCACGGTGAGCGGCAGATCGAGCTCTCGCGTCCACTTCGCGACTTCGAGCTTCTTGTGATGCGCGCCCTTGTAACCGGCGACGCGGTCGGCAGCGATATCTTCGGTGCCCTGAAAACTGATCTGCACATGGCAGAGGCCGGCATTCGCGAGCTCGCTCAGTCTGTCGCGCGTCAGCAGCACGGCGGAGGTGATCAGGTTGGTATAGAGGCTGGCGTCGCTCGCATGCTTGATGAGCTCGACGAGGTCTTTCCGCGCAGTCGGCTCGCCGCCGGAAAAATGGACCTGGAGCACGCCGATCTCGGCGAGCTCGGTCAAGACCTTCTTCCACTCCTCGGTCGTCAGCTCCTTGCCGGCGCGATCGAGCTCGACCGGGTTGGAGCAATAGGGGCATTGCAGCGGGCAGCGATGCGTGACTTCCAGCAGCACCGCCAGCGGAATGCCAAAAGTCTCTGCCGTCGAGCGCTGTTTTTCGAGCACGGCGAGGCTGTCGCTGACATCGTGGGGAACGCCGGGGTCGCCGAGTACGTCACTCATGACGTCTTCTCCCGTGCTTCGGTGAGAAAGCCTTTGTCCGCCAGGTCCTGCAACATGGCGACCACGTCGGCCAGGATCGCATCGCGCGGCGCAGCATACTTCGCGGCGAGCTGGTCGGCCACATTGCCGACGGTGCGGATGCCGTCGCAGAGCTGCAGAACCTCGACCGCGATCTCGTCCGGCGCCAGCACCCGTTCCGGCGCCAGGATCACCCAGACCTTGCGCGTCTCGTCGTATTTCAGCTTGGCATGCCGCGGCAGCACGGGCCGGCTCGCTTCGCTGACGCTGATGTGACGCGGCCCGGCCATTGCTTATTTCCTCTCAGCTCGCCTTGGGCGCGAAGGCGCCCGGCGGAATGTGCCCATCGACATAGGCATGATAGAGCGCGTCTAACTGCACCCACAGCACGTTGGTCTTGAAGATCAGCGCGTTGCAGACGGCCGCGCGTTCCTCCGGCGTCCTGGCGTGCTTCCTGACATAGTCGAGCGCAAAGTTCGCATCGCGCGGCGCCTGCGTCAGGCGGCGCTTGAAGTAGCTCATGATATCAGGGTTGACGAAGTCATAGTGCTCCAGCATGCCGCTGATGCGCTCTTCGTGCAGGTTCGGCGCGAACAGTTCGGTGAGCGAGGAGGCGATCGCCTCCAGCGGGCTCTTCTCGCGGCAGAAATGCACATAGGCCTCGACCGCAAAGCGTGTCGCCGGAAGGATGCCTTCGGTCGATTCCACATAGGCCGTGTCGAGGCCCAGGCCTTCGGTCAGCTTTAGCCAGCGCTCGATGCCGCCCTGGCTGCCGACATCGCCGTCATGATCCTCGATGCGGTGGCGCCACTCCAGCCGCGTGGCGCGGTCGCGAAAGCGCGAGATCACCACGGCATCCTTGAGCGGGATCGTGCTCTGGTAATAGTAGCGGTTGAGTGCCCAGGCCTGCACCTGGCCCTTGTTCAGCTTGCCGCCGTGCAGGAGCTTATGGAACGGATGCAGGCTGTGATAGCGCGTCGCGCCAATGTGGCGCAGCGTCGCCTCGAGCTCCTCGGCCGAGTTGAGCCTGATGTCCTTGCCGATCGAGAGTGCGGTCATTCCGGGAAGCGTCATGGCGTTCACAGCACGATCTCCGTTCCATCGGCGGGTATCTGCCAGCCCGCATGCTCGGCCGCCTTGCGCTCGGGCGAGGAGGGCAGCAGCGCCGGATTCGAGTTATTGATATGCAGAAATATCTTCCTGTCGATATCGAGGCCGGCAAGCCGCGCGAGGGCGCCGTCCTCGCCGGACATGGCGACATGTCCCATGCTCTTGCCGGTCTTGTGGCCGAGCCCGGCCCGGATCATCTCGTCGTCGCGCCACACCGTGCCATCGAAGAACACCAGCGATGCGCCGGCGATCTGCGCTCTCAGCGCGTCGGTGATCTCGGCACAGGCGGCGAGGAAGTAGAAGTTCTTGCCGGTCGACTTGTCGGTGATCTTCAGGCCCAGCGTATCGCCCGCACCACTGCTCCCGCCGGGATGCGCCTTGCCTTCCAGGTACCAGGCCGATTTGCCTGCTACCTCGAGTGCAACCACCTCGATGCCGGAGCGTGCGCCGTCCGGAAGGCGCGGCTCGAACGGTTCGTCGACCCCGATCGGCTGGCGCCTGACGTTCTTCTCATTCAGCACGTTGAAGATGCTGTTGGCCTTCAGGATCGCCAGCACCTTGTCATGGGCGTAGATCGTGAACGGCGAGCCCTCGCGCATCGACAAGAGGCCGGCGACTGCGTCCACCTCGCCATTGGTCAGGATCACGCCGGCAACCGGCGTGTGGCGCAGCGCGCCCGGCTTGGGGTGAAGCTGCGGCGTGGCGTTGAATTGCTGTCGGAGGTCGGGAGAGGCGTTGATCAGGAACCAGTTATCGCCGTCGGCGCTGAAGGCGACCGAAGCCTGGGTTCTCTGCAATTGTCGGGGTTCAGCGCGCGCTGCCCGGCAGCCTGTGCACCCGCAGTTCCACTGCGGGACCCCGCCGCCAGCCGCGGCGCCCAGGACGACGACGCGAAGCATAATTCCGTCTCCTGGAGACACGTGTCGAGGTGGATCTCAGGCTGACACAACCCCCTTCGTCCGGGAAAGTCACGCACCCGACGGATCCACCTGCGCTCAACGTGAAATTGCCGCCCTTACTTGCGGGTGGCGCTCACATACATGTTGATTTCCATGCCGCACGGCACTTCGACGATTTTCGGTGCTTTCCAGGCCATTGTGGCTCTCCTTTTCTGAGAAATCGGACGTGTCCGCCCCCGGTTAAACTACTGCGGGCGGAAAAGTTCGCCAGTTAAATCTTCCGGGACCTAGGTAGTAGACAGCTGCAATGCTGCGCTGCAAACACGAAAAGGCGCGATCACGCCGCGGAGATGACGCAAAAACAGCAAAACAACCCCGTGCAAAATACGACGATATGCAAAGAACGGACGATAGGGTGTCATCCCTGTCCGGATAAAGCAGTTGTGAGTAAGAAGCGGCTTTCAATCCTCTACAGGCGACCCCATTGGATCAAGGCATGCCCAGATATTTCTTCAACACCCGCATCGGCGACGAATTGATCGTGGACCCTGACGGCGAGGACCTGCGCAATCCCGATCGCGCCTGGGAAGTGGCGCGCCAGATGATTTTGGAAGTTCTGAAGTCGGAAGGGACGCAGCCGGCGCTGCTGGAGGCCGTCATCGAGGTCACCGACGACGACGGTGAGATCGTGCTGGAATTTCCCTTCACCGAGGCGCTTCTGGACATGCCGGACCAGTCCGCCACCCGGCACTGACGATCCGGATTCGGCCCCCGCGTATTGCGCATGGCTTTGCCGCCTGACCGGCGCTAAAAGACCCGGTCACACGGAGCATGCCATGCAAGATCTCTGGCGCTTGTCGGCCGCCGACCTCGCCACCCTCATTCGGTCGAAGAAGATTTCCGCCACCGAAGCTGCGAAGGCCGGCCTTGCCCGGCTCGATGCCGTCAATCCCAGGCTGAACGCAGTGATCGACCATCGGCCGGAGGACGTGCTCAAGCAGGCGGCGGCCGTGGATGGCAAGATTGCCCGGGGCGAGGATCCCGGCCTTTTGGCCGGCGTCCTCGTGACCGTGAAGGTCAATGTCGACCAGGAGGGCTTTGCCACCACCAATGGCCTGAAGATTCAGCGCGAGGTGATCGCGAAGGCCGACAATCCGGTTGTCGCCAATTTGCGCAAGGCGGGCGCCGTCATCCTCGGCCGCACCAACTGCCCGGCCTTTTCCTACCGCTGGTTCACCACCAATCTGATTCATGGCGACACCAAGAACCCGCGTGACGCCTCGCTGACCCCGGGCGGCTCGTCCGGCGGCGCAGGTTCGGCCGTAGCAGCAGGCATCGGCCACATCGCCCACGGCACCGATATCGCGGGCTCGATCCGCTATCCTGCCTACGCCTGCGGCGTGCACGGCCTGCGGCCGACCATGGGCCGGATTCCCGCCTTCAACGCCGCGCTGCCGGAGCGCCCGATCGGGCCGCAGATCAGCGCGGTCTCCGGGCCGCTGGCGCGCACCATCAATGACTTGCGGATTTCGCTCGCCGCGATGGCGGCCCGCGACGCGCGCGACCCCTGGTGGGTGCCGGCGCCGCTCGAAGGACCGGCGATGCCCAAGCGCGCGGCGCTGTGCCTCAACCCGGACGGGCTCACGACTGCGCCTGAGGTGAAGGCCGCGGTCAGCGACGCCGGCAAGCGGCTGGAGCGGGCAGGCTGGACGGTGGAGGTGATCGAGAACACCCCCCCGATGCGGGAAGCTGCTGATTGGCAGACCAAACTCTGGATCGGCGACGGCTACGAGGCCGCGCTCGAAGCCGCCGAGCGCGAGGGCGATCCAGGCGCGCTCGCCTGCCTGCGCGGCAACCGTGCCAAGGTCACCCCGTTCGACCAGGCGGCCTACGCCAAGGCGCTGATGCGCCGGGCAACGCTAACCCGCGAATGGATGCTGTTCTTCGAGACATACGCGGTGGTGCTGACGCCGGTCTCCGGCGAATTGCCCTTTCCTGACCATCTCGATCGCAAGGACGAGGCGTCCTTCAAGCGGGTCTGGGACGCGCAGTTGCCGCAGATCGCCATTCCCTTCATGGGACTGCCGGGCCTCGTGGTCTCCACCGGTCTCGTCGGCAGAGCGCCCGTCGGCGTGCAGGTCGTATCCGGCCGCTATCGCGAGGACCTCTGCCTGCTCGCCGGCGAGGCGATCGAGGCCGGCGGCGTGCCGCCGTCACCGATTGATCCCGTGGGCTAAAGGACAACGATGTCGGCGATCTACGATTTTTCGGCCAACTCGCTTCTCGGCGAGGACGTGCCGATGCGACGCTTTGAGGGACAGGTGCTGCTCATCGTCAACACGGCGAGCAAATGCGGCTTCACGCCGCAATATCGTGGGCTGGAGGACTTGCACCGTGACCTTAGCCCGCGAGGCTTCTCCGTGCTCGGCTTTCCCTGCAACCAGTTCGGTGGCCAGGAGCCGGGCAAGGCAAGCGAGATCCAGGAGTTCTGCAGCACGCAGTATGACGTCACCTTCCCGTTGTTCGAGAAGATCGACGTCAACGGCGCCAATGCGCATCCCCTCTATGAGTACCTGAAACGTCAGCAATCCGGCCTGTTGGGTGCCTCCATCAAATGGAATTTCACGAAATTCCTGGTGGACCGTGCAGGCAAGGTGGTGGCGCGCTATGCGCCAACCGCGCGGCCCGAGGGGCTGCGCCAACAAATCGAGACAATGTTGTGAGCGAGACAATCATGAGCGACGAATTCCCGGACCGCCTGTCAGTCGATCCGAACAGCCCGTACTACAACGCCGACATCCTGGCGCGCGACGTCGGCATCCGCTTCAAGGGCATCGAGAAGACCAATGTCGAGGAGTATTGCATCAGCGAGGGCTGGGTCCGCGTCACGGCCGGCAACGCCAAGGACCGCCACGGTAATCCGCTGACGATCAAGGTGCATGGGTCTGTCGAGCCGTATTACAGGGATAAGAAATAAGCTCGGCGCTCGGGGCGCGCCGCACATTTCCGCCGTCATGCCCGGGCTTGTCCCGGGCATCCACGTCTTCGAACTTGCTCAGTGGCAAGGGCGTGGATGGCCGGGTCAAGCCCGGCCATGACGAGAGGAAAGAGCAGGCCAGGAGGAGAGGAAACCCATGTCCGTCCGCATCGTCGACGTCCGCGAGATCACCAAGCCGATCTCCTCGCCGATCCGCAACGCCTATATCGATTTCACCAAGATGACGACGAGCCTGGTCGCCGTCGTCACCGACGTCATGCGTGACGGCAAGCGCGTCGTCGGCTACGGCTTCAACTCCAACGGCCGCTACGGGCAGGGTGGCCTGATCCGCGAGCGCTTTGCCGCGCGCATCCTCGAGGCCGAGCCGAAGTCGCTGCTCGACGAGGCCGGCGAAAATCTCGACCCCGACAAGGTCTGGGCCGCGATGATGACCAACGAGAAGCCGGGCGGTCACGGCGAGCGTTCGGTCGCGGTCGGCACCATCGACATGGCGGTGTGGGATGCGGTGGCGAAGATCGCCGGCAAGCCGCTGTTTCGCCTGCTCGCCGAGCGCCACGGCGTCAAGGCCAATCCACGCGTGTTCGTCTACGCCGCCGGCGGCTACTACTATCCCGGCAAGGACCTCTCGATGCTGCGCGGCGAGATGCGCGGCTATCTCGATCGCGGCTACAACGTCGTCAAGATGAAGATCGGCGGCGCGCCAATCGAGGAGGATCGTACGCGCATCGAAGCGGTGCTGAAGGAGATCGGCGAGGACGCGCAGCTTGCGGTCGATGCCAACGGCCGCTTCGATCTGGAGACCGCGATCGCCTACGCAAAGATGCTGCGGGACTATCCGTTGTTCTGGTACGAGGAGGCCGGCGATCCCCTCGACTATTCGCTACAGGCCGCACTTGCAGAATTCTATCCGGCGCCAATGGCGACCGGCGAGAATCTCTTCAGCCACCAGGATGCCCGCAACCTGATCCGGCATGGCGGGATGCGGCCCGATCGTGATTGGCTGCAATTCGACTGCGCGCTGTCCTACGGCCTCTGCGAATATCAGCGCACGCTGGAAGTTTTGAAGACCCATGGCTGGTCGCCCAGCCGCTGTATCCCGCATGGTGGCCACCAGATGTCGCTGAACATCGCCGCCGGCCTCGGCCTCGGCGGCAATGAGAGCTATCCCGACCTGTTCCAGCCCTATGGCGGCTTCCCCGACGGCGTCCGCGTCGAGAACGGTCACATCATCATGCCGGACTTGCCGGGCATCGGGTTTGAAGGGAAGTCGGATCTCTACAAGGAGATGAAGGCGCTGGCGGAGTAGCGGTCGGACTCGCCAAGCTTTCAGTAGCCATACCCCGCGAAGGCGAAGGCGAAGGCGTCCAGTACGCCGCGGCTTCTCCGTATTCGTCGCTGCCTCGGGAATACTGGATCGCCCGAACAAGTCGGGCGATGACACCATACGTGCGTTCAGGATAACCGCATATCCAACAGCCGTCGCTCGCCCTTGAGCAGCTTCTTCACCGCGCTCGACGCGACGACCGTGCCGTCGTTGGCGTAGGCTTCGTGGTTCTTCTCGATGTCCTCGAGGCGGTAGAGATAGTTGACCATGACACCGGCGGATTCGCGCAGGCCCTTGGGCGAGAGGTCTCCCAACCAGTTGATGCGCTCCAGTCGTGCGCCATTGCCGAGATGGAAGCGGGCGACCGAGTCGATCAGCCGGCCCTTCGACGTGCGTGCTTTCAGGAAATAATAGGCGGCGAGCGGTTCGATCACGCCGCGCAGCTGCGCGGTCAGCTCCGCGTCCTCGAACCATTTCGGCTCGTCGAGATGCTTCAGCACCTCGCGATCTTCCTCCGACAGCGGCAGGTCCTTGTCCTGCTTCAGCCACGGCATGAAGCCCGGCACCGGCGACAGCGTCACGAAGGTGTCGAGCTTGGGCAGCTCGCGGCGCAGCTCCTCGACCACCTGCTTGATCAGGAAGCTGCCGAAGGAGATGCCCCCCAAGCCTCGCTGTGTGTTCGAGATCGAGTAGAACACGGCGGTGCGTGCGCGCTCGATCGGCACCGGCTCGCGGTCGACCGCGAGCAGCGGCGCGATTGCGCCGGGGATCGTCTCGGTCAGCGCCACCTCGACGAAGATCAGGGGCTCATCGACTAGCGCCGGATGGAAGAAGGCGTAGCAGCGGCGGTCGACCGGATCGATACGGCGGCGCAGATCGTCCCAGTCGCTGATCTCGTGCACGGCCTCGTAGCGGATGATCTTTTCGAGGATGTTGGCCGGTGTCGACCAGTCGATCCTGCGCAGCACGAGAAACCCCCTGTTGAACCACGAACTCAAGAGATGCACGACGTCGCGGTCGAGCGCGGCGAGGTCGGTGTGCCCGTTCATCATGCCGAGCAGGTCGGCGCGCATGGCGACGAGATCGCCGGTGCCGCCAGGGGCGCGGTTGAGGCGACGGATCAGCTCCTGCCGCCGCGGCTCCGAGGCGAAATGCAGGTCACTGGCGTCCTCGTCGCTCGGCTGGGTGCGCCATTTCTCGACCGTCTGGGCAAGCTTCTCGCGGTCCGGCCCGAAATCACGCACGAGCGCCGCGAAGAAGGCGCGGCGTCCGGTCGCATCGAGGTCCTGATAGTGGTCGAGCACCTCGCGCGCCATCGCGGTGCCCGAGGCCTCGCCTCGACCCGACAGCAGCGCCTCGCACAGCTCGATCAAGCCATCGGCGTCCTGTCTTGTGTCCGAGGCGTCACCGCGCCGCAGCAGCGTACGGCCGCGCTCGGAGATCGTGGCGAGCAGGTCGGAGAAAAAGGCGTTGGCCATCTGGGCTTTTCGAATCCGGTTTGTGCGGTGCGGAAGCTTACACGGGATTTAGGTGGAAGCTTATCACAATCAAGCGCAAGTGGGATGCATGTGAAGCAGTGCCATGCGCTTCAAAGAAAGCTGTCATGCCCCGGCTTGACCGGGGTATCCAGTACGCTGCGGCCGGTCGGTTCGATCACCGCCGTCTCGGAGTACTTGTATGGGCTTGGTCAAGGATGAGTGGTTGTTAGATCATTTCAGATCATCTCCTTGTTCGAAGGAGGCGGACG
>NZ_JBANAZ010000279.1:0-521 GCF_059803455.1 Bradyrhizobium sp. UFLA05-108
ATGCCGGTCAGCCCGTTGGCGGTCGCCACCTCATTGCGGCCGAACACGTCGGAAGAGAGGGTGATCAACGCGCCGGACAGCGCCTGATGGGCGAAGCCCCCGACGCACAGCAGCGCGATAGCCGCGTAAGGGCTGGTGAACAGGCCGATCATGCCGGGGCCGATCATCAACACCGCCCCCATCGTCACCACCAGCTTGCGCGAGACGATCAGGTTGACCTTGAAATACTTCTGGAACAGCGGCGGCAGATAACCGCCGACGATGCAGCCGAGATCGGCGAACAGCATCGGCATCCAGGCGAACATGGCGATCTCTTTCAGATTAAAACCGTAGGCCTTGAACATGAACAGCGGGATCCAGGCGTTGAAGGTGCCCCACGCCGGTTCCGCCAGAAAGCGCGGCAGCGCGATGCCCCAGAACTGGCGGTTGCGCACGATCTGCCAGGCGGACATCTTTTTGGCGTTAGAGGTCTGGTGCTGCGCTTCCTGGCCTTCGAGGATGTAACGGCGTTCTTCCTGGCT
>NZ_JBANAZ010000280.1:0-515 GCF_059803455.1 Bradyrhizobium sp. UFLA05-108
GTCTGGAGCCGGCTGGTTTCTTCGGCGCGTCAGGCGATCAATGAGTTGAACGTCGATCTGCTGGTTGTCCCCATCGAGAAAAAATAGTCGCCGCCGCCTGCGGGCGGCTGCCTTTTTTCATTCGTATCGCTTATCTCTGAGCGGCCATAACCGCCTACCCGCAATAATCCCGCTAGCTGACAATCCGCCTGACGAATAGTGACTCATCGTGATTTTATTTTATCCATCAATATGTTGGCCAAAATCCGATAAAGGTTAATCCAGCGCATTGAAATCACTGACATACCTCCTTTTGATTAATAAACCGCACGTTTTGACTGGCTCTCAGGGGAGGGGCGTCTTATCCTCGGGGTAATGAGATTTGTATGACTTATATAAATACGTTCACATGGAGGAGGTCTCATGCGTTTTGACAATAAAGTCGTGGTTATCACCGGTGCGGGCAATGGTATGGGGGAAGCGGCGGCGCGGCGTTTCTCCGCCGAGGGCGCCATCGTGGTGCTGGCCGACTGGGC
>NZ_JBANAZ010000281.1:0-512 GCF_059803455.1 Bradyrhizobium sp. UFLA05-108
GGCCTGGATCGCCAGCGAGCCGATTTTATTGCCGCGCTGCACCGCCTGTATCAGCGTTTTACCTTCCAACAGGGCACTGAGGGTGCCAACGGCAAAGCCATCACCGGCACCGACGGTATCCACCACGTTGTCGACCCTGACCGCCGCCACCGCCGCCTTGTCGCCGGCGGCGGTTTTAAACCAGGCACCGTCCGGGCCGGTTTTGATGATCACCGCCTGCACGCCGCGCTCCAGATAGAAATCGGCGATGCCTTCCGGCGTCGACTGGCCGGTGAGGATCTGCCCCTCTTTCAGCCCCGGTAGCACCCAGTCGGCGGCGAACGCCAGCTGGTTCAGCTGTTCGATCATCACCTCGCGGCTGGGCCACAGCACCGGGCGCAGATTGGGGTCGAACGAAATGGTTTTACCCATGGCACGCATCTCGCGCGCCGCATGGTGGCACAGCGCCAGCGACTCGCTGGACAGCGCTGCCGCCACGCCGCTCAGGTGCAGGTGGCGCGCGGAACCGAAAT
>NZ_JBANAZ010000282.1:0-511 GCF_059803455.1 Bradyrhizobium sp. UFLA05-108
GCTCGGGCTCGGCATTGCCTTTCTGCCCAACTGGGTGGTGGGGCCGGACGTGCAGCACGGGCAACTGGTGCAAATGCTGGAAGATCCGCGCCATGAGCAGCAAGGCATCTATCTGCTGCGCCCGATGGCGAAGGTGTCCGCCCGGCTGGCGGCCTTCACCGCCCTGCTGCAGCAAACCATCGGTCAGCCGCCCAGCTGGGGGGAAAGCGGCGTCACTCGTCCATGCAGGGCCGGGTTGTCGCTCTCGTCCTTCAGCTCGATGCCGCTCAGCCGCCGCTGGAACGCCTGCTCCAGCAGCCAGGCCAGGCGGAACGCCGCCTGCGGGTAATCCAGCCCCTCGGGCCGTACGTTGGAAATACAGTTGCGCTCGGCGTCCGTTCTGCGCGCGCTCGGTCCCCAGGTCAAATAGATGCCCAGACTGTCCGGCGACGACAGCCCCGGCCGTTCGCCGATCAGCATCGCCACCGCCCGAGCCTGCAGGCATTCACCGATCTCATCCCCCAGCGCCACC
>NZ_JBANAZ010000283.1:0-507 GCF_059803455.1 Bradyrhizobium sp. UFLA05-108
GGTCGCAACCTGGCAAACGCTCGGCGGCTAACGCGCCGCCATCAAAAAAGGGGCGCTGGCAGCGCCCCTCGATCTTTATTCACCCTTACCGCTTAAATACCGGCGGTTTCCCGAATATAGCGGCGCGCTTTCACCGCATACTCGAACGGGTTGGCCAGCGCCGGATCCTGCTCGGCCTCCACCACCATCCATCCCTTGTAACCGCGCTCGTCCAGCAGCTTGAACACCGGCCTGAAGTCGATCACGCCATCACCCGGCACGGTGAAGGTGCCCTTCTTCACGCCATCGAGGAAGCTCAGCTTGTTGGCCTTCACTTCCGCCACCACCTCATCGCGCACGTCCTTCAGATGGACGTGGTTGATGCGCGGCAGATACTTCTCCAGGATCGCCATCATCGCCTGCTGGCTGCCTTCCGAATAGTAGGCGTGCCCGGTATCGAACAACAGGTAAACGTCGTCGTTGACCATGCTCATGTAGCGATCGATTTCGGCGGTAGTCTGAATGCCG
>NZ_JBANAZ010000284.1:0-506 GCF_059803455.1 Bradyrhizobium sp. UFLA05-108
CTCTGGAGGGCGCGCTTCGCGAGCGGCTTGCTCGGACTCGCGGCAGCCGATTCAGGAGACACCAGGGTGCGCTTCGGGAACATTGTCATCTGAGGCAATATGAGGGGGCAGTTTTCCATGGCGCGCGACAGCGGCAGGCGGGCGGCCTCAGCACGTGCGTTCCGATTGGTGGGCGAAAGATCGAGTGTCTGGTAGGTGGCAAAGACAAATCGAGACGACTTCTCAGAGAGGACGAAGCTGCAGATCGCGAAGCGCGCCGCGCGGGCAGGCGCATTGCGGATATGTCCGGACGCTCGTAATCCTCTTTCGAGGAGGCAGTTAATGCGCTTCCAGATCGTGCCAGCGAACGCGGCCTTTTTCAGCCTCACCGAGCCGCGACCAGAAATTCCCCCGTTCGAGCTGAGACCTGGCGACTACGAATGGATACTAGCTGGTCGGCTGGAAATTTCCGTACGACATGCGGCTGGATATCGCCCAAGATGTGATTGAGGCGTTGCTGCTGCGAT
>NZ_JBANAZ010000285.1:0-504 GCF_059803455.1 Bradyrhizobium sp. UFLA05-108
CCTGCTCGACGAGGCGGCGCGCGCGAACCTGTCGGCGCGTGAGACGCTGATCCTGCTGTGCGAGCGCGAGATCGCGCGCAAGGATCATCGCCGTATCGAGATGGCGCTGAAACTCGCACACTTCCCGGCCGTGAAGGAGCTGGCGGGCTTCGACTTCGAGGCGCAGCCGTCGATCGATCCGAAGCAGATCCGCGACCTGGCCGCGTCACGATGGATCGCCAACGGCGAGAACGTGCTGCTGCTCGGCCCGCCGGGCGTTGGCAAGACGCACTTGTCGATCGCGCTCGGGCGAGAGGCGATCCTGGCCGGATACACGGTGCAGTTCACCACGGCGACGACGCTGGTCGCTGGCCTCGCCAAGGCGCATGGCGAGCGGCGCCTGGACGAGAAACTGCTGGCGCTGGCGAAGCCAAAGCTGCTGATCGTCGACGAGCTCGGCTATCTGCCGCTGGAGCCTGACGCGGCGCATCTGTTCTTCCAGCTGGTCAGCCGGCGCTACGAAAC
>NZ_JBANAZ010000286.1:0-504 GCF_059803455.1 Bradyrhizobium sp. UFLA05-108
CAGGAAGTCTTCATCGCGCCTTTTCTCACCGAAGATCAGGACGGTTTCACGCCGTTCGCCCTGGGCGGCCATTTCGCGCAGCAAGCCAATCAACGGTGCGATGCCGGTACCGGTACCGATAAGCAGCACAGGCAAGGCGGTGTCGCGCGGCAGGTAAAAGCCGGGGTTGGCGCGGCAGAAAAGGCGGAAAGGACCGGGATGCTTGAGCAGCCAGCCGGTTGCCGTGCCGCGCCGCGTGCGGCCGCCGCGTTCATAACGCACGTCGCGAACGCACAGATCGAGGCTCTCTTCCCGCGTTGCCGAAGCGATGGAGTAGGCGCGCGGTAGGCAAACGGGCAGCAGCGCCAACAGGTCCTCCAGCGTGATCGCGTGCGGCGGGCAAAAATCGTGCAGCACGTCCAGCAGATCGGCGCCGTCCAGATAACTCTCCAGGGCTTTGCGCTGGCGGATCTTGAGCAAGCCTTTGAGTTCTTCGTTGTCGGCTAACTGCGCCAGGTCACGCCG
>NZ_JBANAZ010000287.1:0-501 GCF_059803455.1 Bradyrhizobium sp. UFLA05-108
GTGGTTCGGCGGGATCGTCGGCTGAATAGCCTGATGTAAGGAGCGCCCCGGGCGCACCATCCTCGACCAAGCCGCAACGGAGACGTTGCGGCGTTTTTTCGCGAGTTTCTGCGGCGCGGTGATTAAAAGTAGTCCACCAGCATGGTGGCGCCGCTGGTGAAATCGCCTTCCGCCAGGGTGACGGCGCTGTTTTTTACCGGCACCGCATCAAGCGTCGGCGGATTGGCGTAGTCGATGTCCAGCGGCGTATTGATGGCGAAGGCCTTACCGTTGGCCAACAGCTTGATGCCCAATCCATTGACGCTGCTGGTTAACACGCTGCCGTCGAAGGCCGCCGCGCCGCCCATGATCTTCATTTTCAGCTGGCGGCTGTTATCCAGAAACTCGCATTTGATGCTGTAATCGATGCGTTGCATATAGCGGTTGCCGTCGATGCGCTTGATGCCGACCTTGCCGAAGTCGATATCGATGGTGCGCCCGTCGTTGCTCACGCAAGGCGGA
>NZ_JBANAZ010000288.1:0-500 GCF_059803455.1 Bradyrhizobium sp. UFLA05-108
AAAAGCCCGCACACCCCTCGGGAGCAGCCCATGGAGAGTGCGGGCATTCCCGACTTAGCCGTGGCTCACAATCCCGACCAGGGTCGCGCTGTTGATCTGATTACCGATCGCGTTGACAGCGGTGGCGGGCGAGTTTTTGCCGCTGGAGGTAGCAGTGGCGCTCTGGTCGGCATAGTTATACTGAACGTTGGTCAGGTACTGGTCCACATCAAAGCCGCCAGCAACCGCCTCGAGGTCCGTATCGATGAGTTCACGAATCATGATTTGCTCCAAAGAGTTTGTGTTTGGTCTGTATTTGTGAACAACACTGGCTCGAAGCGAACCAGTGCCTCACTGCCCGTGTAGATGCCTGAAGACGGATTTTTTATCTGTGAGAAACATCACGTCCCGCGAGAAGCCTGCCCGTGCGTTTCTTTGAGCCGGACCGCCTTTGTGCCGGGCGGGCGATTGAAAGCCGCCTAAGCCTCTCCTGAATGGAGTGTGCTCAGACGCGCTGCGAC